>CAMFLN010000471.1 GCA_945957305.1 uncultured Planctomycetaceae bacterium
GCAATTGGCCGCTGGCGAACTTGCAAATGGACAAGGCCCTGAAATTCGCCAAGTACGATTATCGCTTCGAGTACGGCGACGGTGGCCACAACGGCAAGCATGGCGGCGCGATTCTGCCCGAGTCGATCAAATGGCTGTGGCGTGATTACGTCGCGCCGTAATAAGGGAAACGGTGGAAGCGCGCGGCTACTTTTTCTCGGCCAGTCTCGCCGCGTGGACGTGGGCGACATCCCACATGTAATGCGCGATCTTCTGCTGTTCGGCCGCGCGCAGATGTTCGGCGGCGCGGTCGGCGTCACCGGTCACTTCGTAGTACAGCCCCAGATACAGATGCGCATAAAACAATTGAGCTGTGCGTTGTTCGGGAGTGACATTGTCATCTGCCGTGGCGCGTTTTAAGACGTCAGCGGGCGTAGCGTCGCCGCGGTACAGCGCATAGATTTCCATCATCGGCACGCGACCGTCGCGCCGAATCGGCAGAATGTCGGCCCTGGCCTTCTCAATCCCGTCGCGGCGCGCCATGCAGAGGAATCGCCACACCGCGTTCTCGACATCGTTGCCGTCAACGTTTTGATAACCTTCGAACTGCTTGCAGCCGTCGTCAAATCGTCCTGCATAGTAGTAAGAAATCCCGCGCTTCCAATGGGCCGGTTCCTGCTCGGGGCGCAGCGCCAGGAAGCGATCGAAATCCGCAATCGAGGCGGTGATCTTCCCTTGTTTGAACTGTTCGCTGCCACGCCGGTCAAAAAGGTCGGCTTGATCGGGGGCGAGCTTGATCGCGGCGTCGTAGTCGGCCGTGGCCGCCGCATGATCTGCTTTGGCCGCGTGCACATCCCCGCGCGCTCGATAAAGATTGGCGTCATCCGAGCGCTCATCGATCGCCTGATCAATGAATCTCACCGCCGCCTCCCATTCGCCCTTGCGGGCTGCCTGTTGGGCCTGGCGCAAAAGCTGATCGACTTGGTCTTCGGCGGCCATGGCCGCGACTGCCTGCAGAGCGATCGCCGAGACGAGGGCCAAGGGCCACCAGGTGGTGTTTTTCCAATTAGTCGTCGACATCGGCGGTCACTCGCGACTGGGCGGTCATTGAAACTTGCGACGCCTGTCAGACAGTACCATCCGTCGCTTTGGCTGACTAGAATAAGCCGGCCCACGCCGCAGTGCCAACGGTTACTAACGGCCTGCGATCATTCATCCGCTCTGTCACACCTTGAAGAGATTAAGACCCGTGAATGGTTTTCATCAGGCCCTCGTTCAATGCGGTTTAGGAGCTTTCCTGGTCATGTCAACGGCCCATGCGACAACTGCCGATCCGGGCAAACCCATCAAGGTGGGCATCATCGGTCTCGACACGTCGCACGTGATCGCTTTTACCAAGGCGATGAACAAGCCTGACGCCGCAGACGAGATGGCCGCCGTAGAAGTCGTCGCGGCCTTTCCCGGGGGGAGTCCTGACATCGCCAGCAGCCGCGATCGTGTCGAGGGCTACCCGAAAGAGCTGCGCGACATGGGTGTCGAGATTGTTCCTTCGATCGACGAACTGCTCAAGAAGGTCGATGCCGTCTTGTTGGAGAGTGTGGATGGCCGCCCGCATCTCGAACAGGCCAAACCTGTCTTCGACGCTGGCAAGCCTGTGTTCATCGATAAGCCGGTGGCCGGCACGCTGGCCGATGCGCTCGCAATCTATCGCTTGGCGGCCGAGAAGAAAGTTCCTTGCTTCTCGAGCTCTTCGCTGCGCTTCAGTCCGGGCATCTTGAACATCGCGCGCGACGAGCGCGTGGGGGACGTCTTGGGTTGTGACGCCTACGGTCCGTGCCATCTGGAAGAGCACCATCCTGATCTCTACTGGTACGGAATTCACGGGGTCGAGATTTTGTTCACGATCATGGGGCCTGGTTGTGAAACCGTGTCGCGTACGCAAACCGCGGATGGCGAACTGGTTGTCGGCGTGTGGAAAGGGGGACGAATCGGCACCTTCCGTGGTCTGCGCGCGGGTAAGTCGGATTACGGCGCACTGGTCTTCGGCTCGAAGGGAATCGTTCCCAGCGGCAGCTATGCCGGCTATCAACCGCTGGTGGTCGAGATCGCTCGATTCTTCGAAACCGGCAAACCGCCCGTGAGTGCCGAGGAGACTCTGGAGATCTACGCCTTTATGGAAGCCGCCGATGAAAGTAAGCGACAGGGCGGTGCTCCGGTCTCGATAAAGAGCGTTATTGCCAAAGCCGAGGCGGCGCGATAGTCGAGGCCGCGCCTTGGATCACGGGCTTCCGCGGCTGGGTCGGGCCAAGAACGAGCTGGCCGTTTATGAACCGCTCCCTAGTCGCCTGACGGCCAGCTTGAGCAGTCGGGCGAGGTATTTCCGGTCGAGCATATCGGTGGCCGTCTCGGCCGAGACCCAACGGCGCTGCCGCCTATCGGCCTCGAGCCAGGATTCCTCGGCCGCGTTGACTTCCATCAGATAGACGGTGACACACAACATGCTGCCCCACTTGGCATACCGATAGTCGCCCAAGGGCTCTCCGACGATTTCTCCGCGTAGGCCGGCTTCTTCGAAAGCTTCTTTAAGCGCGGTTTCGACCGCGGTTTCTCCGGGGTCAATCAACCCCTTGGGAAAACCCCAGCGGCCGCTGCTGAGCGACGTAATCAGGCAAAACTCGATGCCCGCCTCCGTTGACCGAAAGGGAACGGCCGAAGCCTGTGCCAGCATGTCATGTGCGTCGAGATCCATAGCGACGATCCTACGTAAGCTCCCCTTGGTTCAGGAAGGTGGCCTGGGCCGTTTCGTGGCGAAAAAGGAACATCGGGTCGTCTTTTGACAGCAAGGGGGCGGATTACTGGGCGTCCGATCTCATTTCGACCCGGGTGGCGTCTCAGATTGGCGCTAGCGTCTCAAATTTGGACGAGAGTGCGACCGACCCGGAGGAAGCTACGCCCGGCTCGGCAGGCAGACACGGAAAAAAATGGTCGATTTGTCGACTTTTTCTCAAGTTCGAGAAAAAGTTCCGGGGGGTGATCCGTCCTGGCATCCTCTTTGCGTCCTATCCTTTTCGAAATGATCGGATCCGCCCCGCAAGCGGCTCCAGACCCTACCTACCAGCGTTTTGTAAGGAGAGACAAGGATGCTAGTGCTCAGCCGAAAAGCCGGGGAACGAATCCGTATCGGCGACAACATCACGATTGTCGTCAACCGTGTTGTGGGGAGTCGCGTCAGCGTGGGAATCGAAGCGCCGTCGAACGTCCGCATCGTCCGCGGTGAATTGGAGCTTTTTGCCGACGAGCCCGCTCGGGGGAACGTGAGTGTTCCGGGCGTGGCCGTGCCGCTGGCTGCTAACCACATTGCAGCCCACGCGATCGACTAGGGCTCAACGGGCGCTCTCGGGGTGTGCTGGCAGCACAAGCCGTGTGACCGCGATAGCGCCTGAAAAGCAGACCTCGATGTCGTGGCCCACATGGCGCAATCGCTCGTGGTAGTTGCCCGCATAGCGATAGCGTCCGTCAATGACGCGAAAACCGACAGGCAGCGGGTGAGGGTCCAGGGGACAGAAAACAATCTCAGGATGTGCAGCGTCTTCCATGGGATCAGGCAAGTTGACATTCCAGTAGACGCCGGTTTCGGTTTGTTTGTCTAAGAGCAGCCGAACCACATCCTCCGTCCAGCGCGCAGCGCGGTCCCACTGGGCCGCGCTGTCGCGCCGGCGGTATTGCGAGATGGCCACGGCGGGCTTTCCTAAAAGCGCCGCCTCTCTCACGGCCGCTACCGTGCCCGAGCAATACACGTCAGCCCCCAGGTTCCCCCCTTCGTTGATTCCGGCAATGACCCAGTCCGCTGCGGGAGCAATATGGCCTAGCCCGATGCGTACGCAATCGACCGGAGTGCCATCCAAAGCATGGCGTCCACCAGCAAAACGGGCGAGCGACAGCTCCCTGTGCGTCGTCGATTGGTGCGAGCAACCTGACAAGTGCCGGTCCGGCGCTAGTACAACCGCTTCGCCAATTCGCGCGATGGCGCGTTCCAGAGCGGCGATGCCCGGAGCATCGATACCGTCGTCATTGGTCAGCAGGAATTTCATGTCGGGTTCATTCTACTCGCTGCCGACATCTGTCGCCTAACGGCGTCCGCCGTCACCCGCTGGTTGAGCGGACAAGTCGGCTGGAATGAAGGA
>CAMFLN010000472.1 GCA_945957305.1 uncultured Planctomycetaceae bacterium
GCTTTTTCGCCTGATCCTCGGCGGCGAGCGCTTGCTGTTCGGCCGCTTTGGCCTGCTTTTCCGCCTCGACGGCTTGTCGCTCGGAGACGACCGCTTGATCTCGTTGTTTCGTGGCCTCGGCCTCTTGTTTTTTAGCCTCGGCCTCGGCGAGCAGGGCATTGCGCGCTTCCTTGTCGGCCCGCGCCGCTTGCGCCTTGGCTTCTTCGCGCTGTGCCCGAATGGCAAAGAACGCGACGGTCACAACAATCACGACCGTGGCCACGAGCGCACGTGCCGCACGCACGAAAAATTTCAGCCGTTTGTTGCGGACATCCCGTTCGTGCTGCGCCCGAGTCACCTTATTGCGCAGCTCGGCGTACGCCGGTTCGTCAGCGTCCAACAGCGACGCCGCCAGGTCGAGGTCTCCCTTGTCGGCCGCGCCTTGCGCATAGGCGGACTTCGCCAGTATCAAACGCTCGCGCGCCTTATCGTTCCCTTCCCACAGCGATAAGGCCTCTTGAAAGCCGAAGACCGCGCGGGCAAAGTCCTGGTAGTTGCGCGATTCTTTCGCCTGCGCCAGGTCTTCGGCGGCACGATCCGAAAGCAAAATGCTTTCCGAGTGCGAATGGTACAAGCGAATCGCGGCCTGGAAATCTTGGACGCTCTCGTAGCGCCCCGAGATTTCGGTATGCATCGCGCGGCGGGCGATTTCCATGAGCTCGCCGGTCACCTCGGTGGGCGCAATTTCATTGCGCGCCACGGCGTACAGGCAGCTCATCACGTCCTTGCCGACGTGCGGCGGCTTGCCCGTCAGAACTTCGAACAGAATCGCCCCGAGCAAGTACACGTCACTTGCCGTGCCAATGCGTTCGAGCGGACCGCTGGCCATCTCCGGCGCCATATAGGCGGGAGTTCCGCCCATACCCCCGGTCTGCGTGATTGACCCCAAGTGACGGAAGCGCGGCGCCAACAGCGCCAGCCCCCAGTCCATCACCAGCACTTCGCCGAACTCGCCCAACATCACGTTCTCGGGCTTGAGATCACGATGCACGACGCCGCGCGAATGGGCGAAGGCCACGGCGTCGGCCACCTTCATCAGGATCTCGATATTTTCGTTCAGCGACTTCTTGCGCAGAACCTTGATCCAGGGCGTCCCTTCGACCCGTTTCATCGAGTAGAACAGCGCGCCCGATTCATTCGACCCCAGGTCGTAGATCGGCACGATGTTCGGGTGGTCCAGGTCGCCGGTCACGACGGCTTCGGACAAAAATTTCTGGCGCTGATCGGCGTCGGCCGCTAGATCGCGGCGAATCATCTTGATCGCCACCGTGCGATCGATGGACGCCTGGCGCGCCGCATAGACAACGCCCATCCCCCCCTTGCCGATCGTTTCGAGCAACTCGTAATCCGCACCGTCCAGCGCGGGCTCTTCTGGGGGGCGCACCGTGCGCGGGCGCACGACCAGGTGCGTTTGCGTCGCCGAGCTGGGAGACGCCGCCTTGATGGTCATGCCAGGGCGGGCTTCGGGGGGAATCGTCGATTCCCACATGCCGGTTAAGCGTTCCAACTCATCCGCAGGGAGTTCGCCAGCGTCGATCGTCATGCCGACGCCGTGCGTCGCCATGCCGGGTGTTACCTCTTCGCCTGGCTGGTCCGCAAAGTCGAAGGTGTAATCACTTTCGGTGACCGCTCTCGGCGCTGTCCCCTGACCGGCCGCGGGGAGCATGCTGGCTGCGTCACCGACATCGAGCGTCCCATCAAGGGGCGTGGTTGCGCGCTCTGCGACGGGTTCTGACGCCGAGTGCTCGTCAAAGGCGATCGTATAATCGTTGCTTGTGACGGTACGCGGTCCTGATTCTTCCTCAGGCGCAGCCAGGGGAAGGATCGGCGCCACGGCGTCTGGATCAGTCGAAGTGAAGGCGATCGTGTAATCGCTTTCCGTCGTGGAGCGCGGTGCGGAATCAACCTCGCCAAGTTCGTCGCGCGGCTCGACAATTCCAGCAATGCGCTCGTCGTCCGCGGCGAATGCGATTGTAAAGTCGTTGTGGGCGATCGTTTGCGGACCATCCAGAGAATTGTCGTCAACCGGCGGTTCCAAGACATCGTCGACCGACATATCGGGCGAAAAGGCGATCGTGAAATCCTGCTCCCCGAGTGTGCGCGGACCCGCTGGCTCTGCACTGCTCTCGTCGGCCAGCGCCGCGAAGGGCAGCGCAGCGTCTGGCAGGGCGGGCGGAAGTGGCGAGACGAAGCCCCCGACGGTTTGGTGCAACGTTGGATCGCTCGCTTGTGTATCGGATTTGGCCGTCGATTCCTCGTGCACGGGTCGTTTTTTCCCGACCGTGCGATCGACGAATTTGCGCAGAAACGCGCGCATCTTTTTCGGCGCCGCCGGTTTCGCAGCGGCGGGTTGGCGCGGAGGGGCAAGCTCAGCCGACGGGAGTTCCTCAACGAATTCCGGCACCACTTCGGCGGCAATCAGCGCACCGCAAGCGTGACAACGCGAGGTGTCCTCGTTCAGTTCAGCACGACAGCTTGGGCACAGCTTCATAGACACGGGATCCGTACAAGCCTGTTCAGTCGCGGAAACGATTGCTGTTGGGCGTGCGATCGTTCAGCGCGCGATGCAGCCGGCGGCGAAGTCGCGCCGTCTTGGACAAGGCATCTGCGGGAGCCTGGGCTAACTCTCGTTCGACAGCTTGCGCCCAGCGTCCGCCGCTCCAAGCCGAACCCGCGACCAATGCCGCCGCCGCGGGCGCGAAGAGGGCACGCTGCCGGGTCGCCGTAGCACGTAGGATCTTGTCCGGCACATCGTTGGTTTCAGCAACCGGTGACGCCTGCGCGGCACTCACCGGCGCGGCCGCCAACAACTCCTGCAACTCTACCCTGTCAAAACGGCTCGAGTCTGCCGGATTCGGCTCTTCCGCAGGCGAATTCGCCGGTGCCGCGTTGTCGTCCGTTGCTTCCGCGGCCAGCGGCTCTTCGGCCGTCCCTGGGCCATTCACGATTTCTTGCACCGGCGGCGCGTCGTCGAACCGCGCCGTGGGCGGACGGTCTTGCGTTCCCTCGGATTCGTCATTGGGGTCAATGGGTTTGCCGCGCCGCACGACCACGTCCATGATCATGCGCTCGGTCCCTTGCTCGACGTAATACAGGCGGTAATGGTCGTCCGGCAATCGTGCGAACAAGCCCGTGAGGTTGTTCAGTACATCGACCGGCAACACGACGACGCCACGCTCCGCGCCTGTGGCTGGATCGAACGTCCGCAGCGCGACGACCGGTTTGGCGGCCGCAAAGCCGTCGCCGCGATCGCTGTGCATGTCGAATTGCACGGTGTTGAACACCACGACCGACGGTGGCGCCGGAGGAATATCGGCGTGATCGCCGCCCCCGCCTAACGGCTTGGTGTTGTTCGTCTGGTCGACATAAAAGAACACCAGGTCGCCAGCCGCGGCGCCCAACCCCGGCACCGCCGCTGTGCCTTGTGTACTGGCCGCACCCAGGTCGTCGTCCGCCACGGTGACTTGAATCGTGATCGGCGCTGAAGGATTGGCCGGGTCAGGCGGCGCGTTATAGAAATGCGAGATTTCGAACGCGCCCTGCGGCACCGTCACCACCTGGATTTGGTTCTCCCAGTTGATGGTCAGCGTCAGTACGTCGTTCTTGCCAATATCTGCCACGACACCGCTGATTGTCACCACGCCGTTCGAACCGACATTGGTATTGAAGTAATTGGTCAAGGTCGGTGGGACATTGTCGACGCGAATGTTCGTCGAGTTCGAGCCAGCTAGTCCGTCTTTGTCGGTGATCGTGACCGTGACTTTGTTCAAGTCGGTGCTGGTGCCCGACGGATTGTCGTCGGCGTAAAGGTGAGTTGCTGAAAAGCTGTTCGAACCGGCCGGCATGCTTACCGGAGATGATTGTGTGCCGTCTCCCCAATCGATCACGATGGTGAACGAGTCCTTGATGCCGGGATCGCTGAAAGTCCCGGTAACCGTCGCTGTGCTGCCTTCGTTCAATTCGGTGGGCGTGATCGACACCAGGCTGACGGTCGGGGCGACGTCCTTCACCAGCAGGTCGGTGGTGACTGCGACCGACCCAGTGTCGTCGTCGACGACCGAGATCGACACAGTGTAGGGGACGTTGCCCGGCGCGTTATCCACGTACAAGTGAGTCGGATTG
>CAMFLN010000473.1 GCA_945957305.1 uncultured Planctomycetaceae bacterium
AGTCAGCGGCCATCCAGGCGGGCCAGTCCTCTCGTGCACGGATGGCAAACGAGAGGGGCCTGGAAATCGTTGGATTTAGCGGCCTTTCGGGATCACGAGCATCTCGCCGAGAGCGAAGGATTGCCAAAACGGCATTGGCACGATAGTGTCAACAATTGATATGAACATGTCAATCCCCGCAAATCTGGTAAATCGCGTCAAAGAAACCCGGATCGCCCGTGGCTGGTCGCAGGACGAATTGGCCGCCCGCAGCGGCGTTTCGCGGAGCGGAATCAGCGCCATCGAGATTCAGCGGCTCGTTCCGTCGGCGGCGGCGGCGCTGGCGCTGGCTCAGGCCTTTGGCTGCCGAGTGGAAGACCTGTTCAGTCTCGGGGGATCCCCCTCAGAGGTGTCGTGGGCGATGTCGCCGACTCGTTATCCCACGCGTTACTGGCGGGCGGAGGTTGCAGGCCGGCAGCTGCTTTACCCAGCAGAGATGCTGGGCGAATCGGTGCTGCCGCATGACGGAATGTTCGACGGTCAGTCGCTGATCGCCACGGGCCCAGAGGATCCCACGCGGACCCTGGTCATGGCCTGCTGTGATCCCGCGGTGGGCTTACTGGTCCATGAACTGGCGCGCCGGGCAAACATCCGGCTGCTGGTAATTCCTCGTTCGAGTCGTCAGGCCTTGGCGCTGTTGCGTGAGCGAGTCGTCCATGTGGCGGGAGTGCACCTGTCCCACGCCGACGGCGAGGGGAATCGGTCTGCGGTCGAGCAAACCCTGGGACCGCAGTGGTCGTTCCAATTGCTGCGCGCCGCTCACTGGGAAGAAGGACTGGCGCTCGCGCCGCAGCAGCAACTGCGCACGGTCGATGCGGCGCTGGCTACGCGATTGCGTTGGATTGGCCGCGAAACGGGCAGTGGTGCGCAGCAATGCCTGCAGGAGTTGCGCGGCGATCGCCCTGCGCCTCGGCACCAGGCGCTCAGTCATCGCGGCGTCGCCGAAGCCATCCGTGCGGGGTTCGCCGACGCAGGTGTTTGTCTGCGTCTGGTCAGCGATCAAGCAGGTTTGGATTTTCTTAGCGTGCGCCACGAAGCATATGACCTCTGCTTCTCGGCCGACGAGGCGCAGAATCCCCGCGTGCAAGCATTGATCGAGGTCGTTCAATCCCCCGCCTATCGGCAAATGATCGGCGAACTGCCGGGCTACTCGTCAGCCGATGCCGGTACGTTGCGCACCGTTTCGGCAAAACCGTCAGGTTCCCGCGTTTGACGACGTCTTCCTGCCAGCGCTCGCTGGTAACCGTGTTTCGCTGGGGCAGTTGGCTGTTTCTCCCCGAAGTCGCGCCCTGGGTAAGCTGTAACGTGTCATGGTGCGCCAACGATCGTTGTGGCAAGATAGAAGTGACTGCCAAGGATCGCTGGCGTTGCATTGACCTGTTGTGATGCGAACGTTACCTGCGGGATTTCTGCATCCCTGACAATCGGAACAACAACGGTGCACAAGCCCTGCGAACCTCGCTCGATTCTCAGGCGGTTGATCATGGAGGAAAGTAGCCGATTCTCGCGCCGCGAAGTGCTGAAAGCCGGCGCCGTCGGAGCGCTCGGCGGGTTTGCGACACTCGCAGGCAGCCGGCCGACCTGTTCTGCTGAGGATCCGGCGCCGCGGACAATCAACCTCATGTTCGATGAACCCACGGATCGGCCGGCCGGAAAGGTCCGCTGGCCGGTCACCCTGGGCGTTCCGTTTGCCAATGGGGCGCTTGTGAGCACCGACGCATTGTCGTTGTCATCAGGTGACGCGCCCTCGCCCGCACAATTCACAAAGGCGCTTGATTGGCGCTTCGGCGCCAAGACCATTTCCTGGGTCCATTGCGACTTTCAGGCCGAGTTAGGGCACGGAACGCATCCTCGGGCGCAACTCGATATCGGCAAGCCGGCAAGGCCGTCTGAACCAGCCGTCAAAGTCACAGACGCCGGAGATCACTACCGGATTGATACCGGAGCCATCTCGTTTACATGCAGCAAAAAGTCCTTTAGCCTCTTCGACTCTTTCGTCGTTGGCGAGCAGGCGCTTGTGCGTTCTAGCTCTTTGTATTGGCAAGACACCCGCGGCAACGTCTACGAAGCGCGGCGTGCCGACAGCACGGTGACGGTCGAAAAGTCGGGGCCGCTGCGTGCCGTATTGCGCTACGACGGCTGGTATCAAAGCGAGCAAGGCGCTCGCAAGCTCCGTTACTCGGTCTGGCTGCACGCCTTCGCCGGTTTGCCGTACGTGCGGATCTACAACAAGTTGATCTGGACCGAAAACCTGACGTTATATGTGGCGATCGATACCGCGCGCCATGAACTGACGACCAAGAGCTTGTACGCGGACCGCAACGGAGTCGGGACTTTCGTCGCCCATGGCTGGTCGACCGGAGATGCCGTGCGTTTCGCCTACTCGCACAGCGATATCGATAGCAAGGGGCGGAACCAGTATTACGACAACACCTCGGAGCAGGGCAATGCTGTTGTGCAATTGCCCAAGGTACAGGGGCCGGCTCTCGATCGCGACACTGACTATTTCGTTCGCGTTGTGTCGGCGACGTCCTTCACCCTGCATCGTACCGAAGCGGAGGCACGCGAGGGACGCGCGGCGATTCAGTTCGCCGATCAAGGTCAGTACAGCCAAGGCGGAGTCAATTACGGTGGTCGGCATTATCTGCAAGCTCAGCATCCCGTGCTGGCCGAATGGGGAATCAAATTTCAGCTGGCGCGCGAGGCACAGCACGCCGAGATTGGAATCTCGGGCGCGGCACAACCGGCGCGCTTTGACCTGTCCCCAGCGAAGCGGGTCACGGCTCAACAATTGACGCACGGCGGCGCTACACTCGCGCCGCACCCAGCCATCGAGACGCCGCTGCATAGCCTGTCCGGCTGGTGTGCGGCGACCTCGGCTGAAGGGGCCGGTCTGGCCGTCGCGGTCAAAGGTTTGTCGCAGCAGGTTCCCAAGGTTCTGGAAATCGACGGCTCTTCGGTCGTGGTGAAACTGTGGGGCGGCGGACCAATGTCGCTGCGAGAAGAGGATCGCGTCGTTCCTGCCTTTCACAAGAGCGGCTATCAAAAAGAGTGGCTGGCATTTTCCGGCGAACCGAATCCTGTGGGGATCTCGAAAACGCATGAAATCTGGGTCTGGCCGGCGCAGGATGCCGCGACGCTGCCCTTGGTGAATGACCTGGTGCAACGTCCCGTGGCCTGTTGTGCCGATCCTGAGCACGCATGTCAGACCGATTACCTCGCCGGGTTGCGTCCGCGCCGCCGCTCGCCCGAGATGTACACGTTCGTCGAGGAAGCGCTAGAGAACATGATGTATTTCGTCACGGCGCGCGATCAGGCCCACGGCGATTTTGACGAGTGGAACTTTGGCGATTTGCGACTGTTTCGCAATGGGCCGTTTCGCACTTGGGATAACGGTGGCTACAACTGCGCCGACATCTTCTGGTGGCAATGGTATCGCACCGGCAAGCGCTTCTTTTTGGAGGAAGGAATCAACAACGCGCGTCACGTGATGGACGTGGACACGATCGCGCATTCGCAGACCGTGACGGGCGGATACAACAACTACTTGCGCATTGCCGGGCGCACGCACAATTATGCGGCGCTGCAATGGGCCTGGCCCGTGGCCAACGCCGATTTGTACGTCGACCACCCGGCCTACTTGCTGCTGTGCTGGCTAATGACCGGGTACGAAGTGGCGCGAGAAGTTTTGCAGACGAAAATCCAGGAACGCCGCGGCGCCGGTTACGGCGACCCTGGCACGCTTACGTCGTATAACCCCGCCACCGTCACGCGCGAGCAGTACGGCGCGATTCAGCCGAAATTCGTCTACCACGAATTCACCGGCGAACCGCAGTTCTACACCGCGGGACGCAACTGGCTGCAGTTGGCGATGAACGCGCAAGCCGCGAGTAAAGAAACCAACTCTAGCGGCACGCGACTGTTCCCCAACAACAACTTCTGGGGATATTTCTACGAGGGCTTTTTGTACGCCTATCGTTATGCGGGCGAAGCAAACGTCCTGGCAGCGCTCGCGCAAACGATCGACGATTTTGCCAAACCACCGACGACTTACTTCGACGCTCAGAATTTTAAGTGTTCCTGGCCGGCCCCCAGTCGCTTAGGCCGCACGCGTTATAGC
>CAMFLN010000474.1 GCA_945957305.1 uncultured Planctomycetaceae bacterium
ATGCCGATGGACGCATGGTGTTAAAATTCCTGCCTCCCGACTTAGAGGCAAAGCTCAGCACGCTCGAACGGCAGTTCAAGAACCGGCCCAACAAAGAGATTCGACGCACGCGCTTCGGCGTCAAGCCCGAGGGGAACAGCTTCGCCTTTTACGTCATCGATCAGACGTATTTTTAAGTCTTTATTCAGGGCATTGAACGAAGCTAAGAGTCGAAGTCGGCCATTCGCGGGAAAATGCACCGCGCCGGGCTTCACGACTGCGATTAGAACCGTTTTTCGCCGCGTCCTGGATTTGTTCCGCCGCCCGTCTGCTGGTAGGCTGGAAGTCGGCCTGCTGCTTGCCTTTCGGCTTGCCGGGGCAGGCTGGGACGACCTGTCGGGTTGCGGAACAGCTCTGGCATCTCATGCGGGCGCTTCTTGTGCGCCCTGCGCCCGCGGGATGCACTGACGCACCGTTGAATTTCAATCATGACCAACGAAGCGTTGCTCGAAGCGCTGGCACGCAGCGGACTGATCGCTGACGATGTGCTCGCCGCGCTGCGTCGCCAGATTGCCGGCGGTGCAAACAGACTGGATTCCCGCGCCCTGGTGCAGCAGCTCATCGACGAGGGGCACCTCACCAAGGCTCAAGGCGACCGCTTGCTGGGGGCCGCGCCGGCGAAGCCTCACAACGCCACGATCGAAGTCGATCCGGACGACGAGTTGGAAGTCTTGGACGACGACGACCCCGTCGGCGGAGGCACGACGACATTCATGCCGCGCCGCGTCGCCGCGGATGACCTCGAGGTGCTGCCCGACGACGATGACGACCTGTTACCCCCCCCTCCCCCACCGAAGCGATCGGCCAAGCCCGATCCGGCGAGCCTCGAAACGCGGGCTGGGACTGAAGACCTGGGATTGGCTCCGCTGGAAGACGACTTGCTATCAAGCCCGCTGAAACGACCGGCAACTGCTGGCGGATCGGCGCCGCGAAAAGCAGAATCGCCCGTTCCACTGGGCAAGCCGGCGAAGAAGAAAAAACGCTCCACGTGGCGCAACGAAGTCGCCCCAGCGGCTCCTGAGCTGGCGAACCAGGTCGACGATCTGCTCGACGCCGAAGGGAATACGGCGGCAGCCGCGGCCAGCGAACGCCGGCAACGGGCTCGCACGGCGATTCCCTCAGGGCCGCGGAACGTTTGGGATTCACCGCTGCTGCTCATCGGCGGCGGCTCTCTGCTCTTGTTGATCATTATCGGAGCGGTGCTGCTCTTTGTCATGCGGCGGCAAACCGGCGACCAGGCTTTGCAAATCGCCGAGGAAGCCTACAAATCAGGTTCGTTTGCGCAGGCCGTCGCGGCTTTTGATCAGTACCTCACCAAGTTTCCCAAGCATGCGTCGGTCAGCTCGGCCCGGGTTCATCGCGGCCTGGCCGAGATGCGTGCCGCGACGGAAGGAACGCGCGACTGGACCAAGGCGTTGGCAACCGCGCATCAAGTGCTCGATCAGATCTCACCCGAGGCCGAGTTCTCAACGGCCCAAGCCGATCTGGCATCGATCCTGCCGACAATCGCACAAGGCCTGACCAATCAGGCCCGTGAAAAGCCAGCGGCAACGCTGGTTGAGCAAGCCCGGGATGCCACGGCTCTGGTCGACAAGTTTGTGCCGGCCAACCTGCAACCGACTGAGCAACTGCGCGAGATCGCGGCCTCGCTGGCTTTGACGGAACGTCAGCTCGATCGCGATAAGTCGCTCGGCACGGCCATCAGCGAAATGCAAAAGGGCATTGCCGCCGGCAACCTGGGCGAGGCTTATGCGGCCCGGCGAAAACTTCTGCAGACCTATCCTGAACTTGCAGAAGACACGAAACTGATCGCAGAGATGGTCGCCGCCGCCGAACGTGAACGGAGTGCTGTGAAGTTCGTCGCCGAGGAGCGCGCCGCGGAGACAACTGATGCCGCCCCCTCGACCTTGGCCTCGGTCGCGTTAACCAGCACGGCGGGCGTCGCAGCACCGATCGAGGACGCCGATACGGTCATGATTCTCGATGCAGGCGCAGCCTATGCGCTTGATCCGCGCAGTGGGCGGCCCCGTTGGCGACGATTTGTCGGGTTCGACACCGACTACGTCCCGCAAGTTGTGAAATTAACCTCGGGACGCGGCGTACTGATTGTCGACGCGGTGCAGCAGGCAGTGCTCCTGGTTGACGCCAGCAATGGCAAGTTGCGCTGGCGCCAGAAGATCGACGACGGGGTGCCTGCCGCGCCTGTTGTCGTGCGCGATCGCGTGCTGGTCGCAGGACGTTCGGGCAAGCTCTGGACGCTCGAACTGCAAACCGGAAAGTTGCTCGGCTCGATCGTGATGCCGCAGGGGCTGCGCATTGCCCCGGTCGTCGAGCCGCGCGAACGGCTGTATTACCAGGTCGCCGATCAGGCGAATATGTATGTGTTGTCGGCTGAAAACGGCGAATGTCGAGAGGCACTTTATCTAGGGCATGAGGCAGAGAGCATCAGCGCCCCGCCCCTGCTGGTGGGACGTTATCTCGTGTTGGCCGTGAACAACGGCGCTGAAGACGCCGTGTTGCGCATCTTACTGGCCGACGAAGATGGCTTGCAGCTGAAGCAAGTCGAACAAACCGCGCTGCGCGGCCATGTCGTGACCACTCCGGTGGTGAGCGGGCGCGCGCTCTTGGTCGCGACAGACCGCGGCGCCCTTTATTCGTTCGAGCTGGGGGCACCGGACAGCGGCCGCATTTTGACAAAGCTGGCCGAGAAGCCGCCCGATGACAAGCCGCCCCTTGTGCCCCACTTGGCTGTACGCGGTTCGGAGTTGTGGCTGGCCGGTTATGGACTGACTCGCTACGACGTGCAGTCGTCGCGCGGCGCACTGTCGCCGAAATGGATCAACGGTGAGCAGGGGGTCGTGTTGCACGCGCCGGCCGTTCTTGGTCCGGCAATCGTCTTTGTTACACGCGGCGGTCAAACGCCGGGTGCGACCGCGACGGCGGTCAATGGTGTGGACGGCAGCCGCTTTTGGGAAACACGCCTCGGGGTTCCCTTGGCATCGGCGCCCCTTGTCGAAGACCAGTCGGACAAGGCCACGGCGCTGACAACGGCCGGCGCCTTGTTCGAGGTACCGGCGGCAGGCTTGGCTAGCCGCAAACTGCTCGACGCGCCGTCGGCCAAGGAAGAGCGATTCGTTCTGCAGCCGGATGCGCCGCTCGCACGTTTGGATGATGGCCGTTTCGTTTTTGTCCCCGCCCGCTCAAATGCGTCGGCAAACATCGAGGAACTGCTGATTTACGATCCGCGTGCGGAGGATGGCAAACTGCGTCGCCGCAAGTTGGCCGAGCCGGCCGCGGCGCGTCCCGTCGGCTTTGCAAAAGGCTTGCTGATCCCAACGAAGATCGGACAGGTCATGGTTCTCGACCCGGACACTGGTCGGAATCTTGCCGAGCCGTTTCAGCCCGTCGTCGAGGCGGGGCGTGAAGTGGCGTGGACCGACCCAACCGTCTACGCGGACAACCAGGCGCTCCTCTCGGACGGTGCGACAAAATTGTTTCGCTTGAATGTAGTTGCCGAGCCGCGCCCGCATTTGGAAGCCGTGGCAACGGCGGATTTGGCAACGCCGCTGGTTTCAGCGGCTGCGGTGGCCGGGGAATTTGCCTACGTCGTCGATGCGGGGAATCGGTTGCTTTCATTCCACCTGCCCGACCTGGCGCCGGCGAAGGATTGGCGGTTGGACTCGCGGGCGATCTGGGGTCCGCGGCCGGTGGGAGGGCAAGTCTGGGTGGGAACGCTGTCAGGCCAGCTCACTTGTGTCAGTGGTGCCGGTGAACTCGTATGGCAAGTTCCGTTCGAAGCGGGGAGCATCATCGGCACTCCCATCGAATCACGCGGCGCCATCGTCGCAGGGTCAAGCTCGGGGGGCGTATATCGCTTGGCGCCTGATACGGGAAAAATTTTGAGCGAGGTCCGCCTGGGGCAGCCGCTGTCCGTGGGCCCACAGCGTTGGCACGAGCGACTTTTATTCGGCGGCAGCGACGGCACCCTGCACCTGGTGGCCGAGCCCAAGTAGCCGTTCACTTTCACGGGGAAGCAATCCTTGCGGGCCTGCGCTCGACAATTCGCCGTTTCGCTCGGCTGGCTGCCGCAGGCAATGCTCTGCGCGGCGCTAACTCT
>CAMFLN010000475.1 GCA_945957305.1 uncultured Planctomycetaceae bacterium
GTGCGGGCGTTCAGCGACGGACGGGGGCCATCATGGGAACTTTTCCACACCGATTCACGACTAACTCGTGAGCTTTACAGAATTTAATACAGCAGCCGTTCGATCCGTTATGAACAAAACATATACTGAAGGTCGTAGATTCAGGCGGAAGTCGCGGCCTGTTTTGTCGTCAGCTGGGTTAGTTACTTGAAGGCGTCGCCAACGGCCTGGAAGGGGTGGGCGAACGCTTGTTCTCACTTCAGCCACCGCCACGGAATACGTGCGTTCGCGCTGCGACGATCGACAAAAAACTCTCCGATAACGCTATGCATTTTCACATCGCGACAAGACCTATTACGTCGTTTTGACGACATCGTCGAGTAATTAAGCGTGCCCAACGAGACGAAAAGCATGCTGCAGCAAGCGGCGCTCGCCAGTAACCTTCTCACGCGAGAAGAGCTGGACGAGGCGGTGAGTCTTTTGTCGCGGGAAAAGGGCGCCGACACCTCGGATGAACGGCTGGCGGCCAAGTTGGTCGAGTTGGGGCGCGTGAATCGGTGGCAGGCCGAGCAGTTGCGTTTGGGCATCACCAAATTCAACTTGGGCGATTACCATTTGATCGATTCGATCGGCCAGGGGGGTATGGGCCAGGTTTTCAAGGCCGAGCATGCCATGATGGGGCGTATTGTCGCCGTCAAGGTGCTCCCCCGCAGCAAATCGACCCCCGACGCCGTGGCCAGCTTTTTTCGCGAAATGCGCGCCCAAGCGCAGCTGGACCATCAGAACCTGGTTCGCGCTTACCACGCCGGTCACGACCTGAACGTCTATTTCCTCATCACCGAGTTTGTGCCCGGCACCGACTTGCGCCGTTTGATCCGCCGTCGTGGCAAGCTCACGATGACGACCGCGGCGGTGATCATCACCCAAGCCGCCCGCGGCCTGGGGCACGCGCATAGTCGCGGTTTGATCCATCGCGACGTAAAGCCTGGCAACCTGCTGGTCACACCCGATGCGTTGACTAAGGTCTCGGACCTCGGTTTGGCGGATTATTTCAGCGACGAAGTGCCGGCCGACGCCAAGGGGGGAAAAATTGTTGGCACGGCCGATTATCTTTCGCCCGAGCAAATCACGATGCCTGACCGGCTCACCTCGGCCAGCGACATTTACTCCTTGGGCTGCACGCTCTATTACGCGGTCACCGGTAAAGTGCCGTTCCCGGGGGGCACGACGCGCGACAAAGCTCGGGCTCATTGCCAATTGCCCCCGATCGACCCGCGGCGTTTCAATCCCGAACTGGTCGACGACTTTGTCGAAGTCATCGCGGATATGATGGCCAAGCGCGTCGAGGAGCGCATCCAGACGACCGACGAGGTGATCGCCCGCCTGGCGCCGTGGTCAGGCGACATGGAAAGCGCGGCGGCCGAAATTCAATCGGCCGAGCCTTTGCCGCCCCCCGTCGCCGCGCCGCCGCGTGCGCGACCGATTCCGATCCAGATGCGCGATACTGAAACGAATTTCATGATCGAGCCGATGTCAGAATCGGGCACGGTCGAAAGTCCCAGTCAAACCTCGGTCGGTACAGTGCCGGCGGTTTCGCTCGATCAGGAAACGATCCGTATGCTGCCGCCGGAACCCGTGCTGTTGCGAACGCGCAGCGACCTGGGCAGCCTCCCTTCCTGGCTCCGCTGGATGATGATCGTGGCCGTCGTGGGAGCAGTGCTCGCCATTATTGCCGTGATAGTCAGCGGCGTGGTGGCGCAGTAGCTCCGCGCGGACGCAGCAGCCTGGCACCCAGCTCAGGTTCCTTCTTGCGCGGGCGTCTCGGCCTGGGCCGTGGCTTCTCCGGCGGTTTGTCCGACTTCGCGTTCCAGCCTCTCGACTTGTCGCGCGTCGAGGAAGCGGTTGATGACGGTTTGCGTATCGTCAAAGAGTTTGTCAATCTGCCGCTGCACCTGCGGATCGGAGGAGGTCCAGCGTTGCCGTTCGACCAACAGTTGACGTGTGAAGTCCTGCTGCGAGCGCATGCGGCGCAACTCGTTCATCAAGTTCTTGGCCTGTTCCGATTTGCCGGCTTTGAGTTGCGCCCGAATCCGCGCGATCAAGGCTTGTCGACGCGCAATTTGATCCACCAACTCCTCTTGCAAACCTGTGATTACCCCCTCGACCTGTAAACGTTGCTGATCGTCGGGGACCTGGGCCAAGGCGGTCGGCGCCAAGCCAGGCAGCAGCGGCATGCGAGCCATGATCACGTTGCCGCTCTTCACCATCAGCACGCGCACCGCTCCTGCAGCGGGAGAAATACGCAGTTTGCCTTGTGCGTCGGTCGCGCCGAGCAAAGTCGTTTCTTTCGAGTCGACAGGATGCGAATAGACCTGGTAGCCCGCCAAGGGGCGCGCCTGTTTGTCGGCAGTCCGCAGCTCCAAGACTGTCGACCCTTGCGGCGGGTGGACAAACAGCGCCAATTGCTCGGTGCGACCACGGCGTTTGCTGACCAACGGAGTGCGCAACCCGGTCACTAACCGGGCAGAAAGCCGGGCTCCCTCGCTGGCGTCGACCACCAGGTACGACCAATCGATCGGCTGCACCTGCTGCGCTTTGCCGGCACGATCGTTGCGTCGCACGACTGGGCGAAAGATTGCGTTGTCGAAGGATCGTTCGATGGCCGGATCGCGTAGCGGGACCGAGCCTGCGCGCAGTCGCAGCGTGACTTTGTCGCCGTTCACCTCGTCCACACGCGCCACAGGGCAGAACGCCGCCAACAATCGTTGAAACATCGCCTCGGCCAATAGCTGCCGCTGCACGACGCTGTCGGCTTGGGCATCGCTAATCAATTGCGTCCGCACGTCAAAGTCGCGGGCTGCAACCCGATAGCTGCCATCTTCATAAGTCACACGCACCAGCAGCAACTTGTCGCAACCCTCGGGCGCGGCTTCCAAAAGTTGCTTCACTGGCAGGGCATCGAATCGGTAGATCAACTCTTCTCGCAACGAGCCCGAGGCAACTTCCGCCGTAAACGACCACCGCGCCCCGATCACGCTCCACGCGCGCGCCGACAATGATGCGGGCAGTTCGGTGCCCAGGCTTCCTCCCAAGGCGGCCGACGAATCGAGCGCCACCACCACGTGAACCTGGTAAGGCGAGAGTTCCCAGAGGACGTCGTCCGCCGCCTGCGCCCTCGGCCCGCTGGCCACGGCGCACAGCAGCAACGCCAACCACATCCGGCCGGCTATCCGTGCACGCAAGCGCGACATTACGGTTCCTCCGCGGGCAGAGGAACCTTGGCCTCCCAAGCTTCGACGGCTTGGAATAACGAAGCGGGGCGGGACGCGACGCCCGAAAGCGACGTGTGATAGGCAAAGTGCTCGGTGATTTGCCACAGCGGCACCACGGCAACGTCGTCATACGTCAAGCGGTGCAGGTCATGCAGTGCCTGTCGCGCTTCGTTCCAACCAGTCGCCGTCATCACATGCCGTAGCACGAGACTCATATAGGTGCTGGCATTACCGATGATTCCCCCCTCACCGAGTAGCCGTTGCGCTTCGACAAGAGGCTCTGCCACCGCCAGCTCGACATACAGCAAGTCATCGCTCTCGCTCAGCTGTGTGGGTTGGCCTAACGGGATTTCGCGCAGTTCGATCTTCAGATTCACCAATTCCAGATCTTGCTGAATCGCCTTGCAGGCAATCCGCACGATGTCGTCGGCCGGGTGGGCGAGTGTCAGCGTAGGTAACTCGGTGACCTGCTCCGCTTTGCCGGCGTCCCCGCGCGCCACCTGCCGCAGAGCCACGGCCGCCAGAGTCAGCGCCAGCCGCGGTTCGTAGGGGCGCGGAGCGAGATCGTCTTCATAGGCGTAGCCGGCCGGATCGCTCAGACCGGCTCCTTTGGAAAATGGCCCGCTCACCACTTCGCAGCCTGCGAGCGGCTGCCGCTTGAGGATTTGCTCGGCCAGAATCTTCTGCCGATTGATTCCGTACACTAGTGCCCGGCGGAAACCGCGATCGCGCAAAAACGGTCGTGCCAGGTTGGGCACCAGGCAATGCACGGTGGGCACGCTGTAGGGTTCCACGGTGAGACCGGGCGTCGTTCGCACCGCCGCAACCTGCGAAGGGGGCAAGCGATCGATCATCGTGATCTCGCCCAGGCGTAGCGCCTCGACCGCCTCGGCGCGGGTC
>CAMFLN010000476.1 GCA_945957305.1 uncultured Planctomycetaceae bacterium
GATTGTGGCTGCGGCATGGCAAAGCTCATGAAAAAACGGATCAGCAAAATGAGAACGCCGCAAAACACGGCGCCGGCCACGCTCGGCGTGTCCTCGCGATCGTGCAACAGCTGCCGTAGCCAGAGTCGAATGTCGAAGCGTTCGCTTTCGCGGAAGAGAACCGTTTCTGAATTGAACTGGTCCACGGCCCAGCGAATCGCCAGCAAGCAACAGGCCAGCGTGGCCACCGCCACGGGCGGTCCGTACAGCAACGCCTGCGCGTAATTGCCTTCGAGCATCGCGCGCAAGAGGAGCACGACGCCCGTCACCGGGATCAAGGCATTACCAAGGTTCAGTTCAACCCCGGGCGACATTGGCAAAATCACAAGTGGCAGCGTTACCAGCACCAGCGGCATCAAGTAGTACTGCCCTTCCTTCGTGCTACGTGCGAACGAGGCCAGCGCCATACACAGCGCGCTAAACAAGGCCGACACCGGCACCAGGGCAATCAACAGCCACAGCGGCGCAAGCGGAGGGGGCGGTCCGAACCGCGGCAGCTGGCTTAACAGCGCCGTTCCCGTAATTCCCATGCTCAACAGGTTCAGCAGCGCCGTGGCCATGCTGAACACCATGACGGTCAGCAGTTTGCCCCAGACGATTTCGATCCGTTCGGCCGGGCTGCTGAGCAATGTCTCGAGCGTGCCGCGTTCCTTCTCGCCCGCGCACACGTCGACCGCCGGGTAGAACGCGCCGGTCAAGGCCCAGATGAGCAACAAGAACGGCAGAATCTTCGACCACAGGGCCGCGTCGCGATGCCCCTGGTCGGCGACGTCGCGCGCTCCCAAGACAAACGGCGTCGCGGAATTATCCGGTACACGGCCGGCGGCCAGGTTTTCGCGGCCGATTTCGGCCGCCCAGTGGCTGAGGATACGCTCCAGGCGAATTTGCGTGACTTGTGACTTTTCGGTGGCGGTGCTGAAGAAGACTTGCGGTTGCGGCACGCTAACGGTCGAAATCGATTCCACGTCGCGAGCACTGCCAGCGCGAACCGCGGCGCGTAGCTTTTCCAAGCGTTCGGTGAAATCGGGCGGGAAATACAGTACTGCGTCGTACCTCCCTTTTTCGATCGCGGCGCGCCATTGTTCCGCCTGCTGCGGGCCGTCTTCGATCAGTTGCTCGTGCGGCAGGAATTCGACGCTCAGCACGTGGCTGTTCACCGGTTTGGCGTTGTTTCGTGCCGGGCCCCCCTGCACGTCGTTGAAGTTGGGCGCAGGCCCAAACCAGCGATCGGCAAAATAGCCGTCTTCGAAGAGCGCCGGTGATTCCGGCAGACGCCATTGTCCGACGACCAGGATGCGCGTCGCTTGCTCGCGCACGAACTGCGTTACCTGGAACATGCTCATGCCCAGCAGCGGGTAGAGCACGACGGGCAGCACCGCAATCATGAACAGGGTACGGCGATCGCGCAGTTGATCGCGCACCTCGCGAAAGAAGATCGTTTTGACTTTCGTCCAATTCATGGCGGGTGCGGTTCGCTCAGGAGGCGGCCAGCTGCGGTTGTCCCAGGTCGTGCGCCGAAATCAAGCGAAAGAACAATTCTTCCAAGTCCTGTTCCTGATGGATCTCGCGCATCGCTTCCAGGGTGCCACTCGTCAATATTGTGCCGCGATGTACGATCGCCAACCGATCGCAAAGCTTCTCGGCCTCGCGCATGATATGCGTCGAGAACACGATGCACTTGCCCTGCTGTTTCAGCTCGGCGACCGTTTCCAACAACGCGCGGGCTGCCAAGACATCCAGCCCGTTTGTGGCCTCGTCGAAGATCAATACCGGCGGATCGTGCACCAGCGCGCGGGCAATCGACACCTTTTGTTTCATGCCGGTCGACATCTTCGCGCCCAAGAGATCGCGAATGTCGTTCATCTTCAGGCGGTCGAACAGTTGTTCCATGCGGGCATGGCGTGTTTCGTCGTCCAGTCCGTACAACCGCCCAAAATACTCGACCAGTTCCCAGGCCGTCATGCGGTCATAGACGCCCGTATTGGCCGACACAAAGCCAATCTGATGCCGCACCTCCGAGGGCTGCGTGACCACGTCATATCCGTTGACGCAGACGGTGCCCGCGGTGGGCCGTAACAGAGTGCTGACGATCCGGAGCGCCGTGGTCTTGCCAGCGCCGTTGGGGCCAAGCAGACCGAAAATCTCCCCCGCCAGGGCCTCGAAGGCCATGCCGCGCAGGGCCACGAGCTTGCCGCGGCGCAGATCGGCATATTCCTTGGTGAGGTTTTCGACGTGAATCATGGCCGGCAGACACCCGTATGCTCTAACTTGGCAGATCGGCTCCGACACGCTGCTTACGACGGGCGCTTTCCGTGGTGCGCTTTGCGCGACTTTTTGGCTTCTGGCGGCACACACCCTACGATCGGCACCTCCGGCTACCCGGGGGTGTTACTTGGAAGGCAAGTAAGCAGTCACCTCGTACCTGCTCCGCGAATTTGCAGGCGACGAACGACTACCCATCGCATAACGGGTGTATCTGCGGCTCAACAACCCTCACAATCCGTTTAGACGGTATTGGCCGTGACAAAGCACTAGTGCAGTCTAGCTCATGCCAGGGCCGGCAGAGGAGCCGCAGGGGCCTGATCGATTAGTCGATAGAAAACGTCCCTTTGCCGCGGGATATAACCCAATTCCCGGATCGCTTCGCGGATCTCGTTCAAAGTCAGGTAATGCACGGTTCCGGCCGAAGCGACGACGTTTTCTTCGATCATCAAGCTGCCCATGTCATTGGCGCCGTAACACAGGGCCAACTGCCCGATCTTCAACCCCTGGGTTACCCAACTCGATTGAATATTGGGAATGTTGTCCAAGTACAGCCGGGCGATCGCCTGCACCTTGAGATACTCGTGCGCCCCCGAGCGCGCGATGTGGCTCATCTCGGTGTTGTCGGGCTGAAAGGTCCAGCAGATGAACGCCGTGAATCCGCCCGTCTCGTCCTGCAATTGACGCAGCCGCTCCAAATGTTCGACGCGCTCGGGCAATGTTTCCACGTGACCAAACATCATGGTCGCCGAGCCGCGCCCGCCCATCTTGTGCCAAATGCGGCAGACATTCAGCCAGTCGTCGCTGAGCACCTTGCCGCGGGTAATTTCACGGCGCACGCGATCGACCAGGATCTCGGCTCCTCCGCCGGGGAGGCTCCCCAGGCCTGCAGCCTTCAATCGCTCGAGAACGGTGGCAATCGGCAGCTTGGCAACTTTGCCCAGCGCGTAGATCTCGGGCGGGCTGAATCCATGTATGTTGACCTGTGGAAAGCGCTGTTTGATGGCGCGGAGCAAATCCTCGTACCATTCGATTTTTAGATCGGGGTTCATGCCCCCCTGCAGCAAGATTTGGTCCCCTCCGAGGTCGATGGTCTCTTGGATCTTGTTGAGCAAATCTTCACGTTCGAGCACATAGCCTTCCGGGCTTTTGGGCTTGCGATAAAACGCGCAGAAGTCGCACACGGCGGAGCAGACGTTGGTGTAGTTGATATTGCGGTCGATGTTGTATGTGCGGTACGGCTCGGGATGCAGTCGGCGTGCAACCGCGTCGGCCGCGCGGCCCAATGCGGTCAAGTCGTTCGACTCCATGAGTTGCAGGCATTCGTCCGGCGTCAAACGCTCGCCGGCCACCGCTTTGTCGAGCACAGGGACAATCGATGCGACCACACAATGCTCCTCGTTCTAAGGATTCGACACGCCACTCAGGACGTTGCCGCCGGGGCCGGTTCACTCGTTAAGTGCGGCGCGCCGCCGATCAATTTCAGTTCTTCAGCCAGGCGGCGATAAAGCGCCAGGCCTTCGCGTTCGCGCGGCCCCATTTGAAAATGTAGCCGATCGCGCAGGTAAGACAGGCACTCGGGGCGCGTCAGTCCCAGCATCGGCGCCTCGACGGCCGCGATCTTTTCCAGGTCAGCCACGCCGGCATTGCGGGCTTGTTCGAGCGCAACTTCGATCTGCCCCAGATCATTCCCCGCACGGGCGACCCACATCGCAAAGACAAACGGCAACTGCGTCCACTGGCACCATTCGTCCCCGAGGTCCCACACTTCTGCAAAGCGACCTGGCGGAGAATAAATCGCGCGGTCGCCGATCAGCAGCACGGCGTCGGCCTGAGTGTCGTTCAGAC
>CAMFLN010000477.1 GCA_945957305.1 uncultured Planctomycetaceae bacterium
GAGGCGGGAAATTTCTCCTGGGCGTAATCGGCGGTGGCAGTTTGCCACGCGACCGATTCGCCGGCGGCATCACCGCCAGCGCCGGCCGGCGAGTTCAGATCGAGCCGCACTTCGCTGAGGATGAAATTGCCATTTTCGGCACGCCCGGGTCCGCGCCGCGGCAATCGATCGTCAACGAGCGCCTCGAGACGCAAGCCGCGCACCGTATCGAGCGGTGAATCTGCGGCCACGGTGTAGGTGTCCGCCGCGGCCGGCTCACCACTGGGAAGGATCGACTTGTCGTCAAGCTCGGTGAGCGTCGATCCACCGTCCGACGCCATGTGGGCAGGGTCGAGCACGCACCAGCGAACGTCCAATTTGCCGGCGAACTGTTGCTCCCAATTCAGACGCCGCGGCGTGGTGTCCAGATCGTAGGCGGCCAGGGCGTCTTGCGCCTGCTTGATGTCGGCGTTCAGCTTGGCCAGCTTTTCAGACTGCTCCGCGGAAGGAACAGGCAACGTCGGTTCGTCCGCGCCGTTAAGCAGCGCGAAGAATTGGTAAAACTCGCGCTGCGAAATGGGATCGAATTTATGGTCGTGGCAGCGGGCACAGCCGAGTGACAAGCCCAGGTAGACCGCGCCGGTCGTGGCCACGCGATCGACTACGGACTCGATGCGGAACTCCTCGGGGTCGGTGCCCCCCTCTTCGTTTTGCAGTGTGTTGCGGTGAAAGCCGGTGGCAATCTGCTGGTCGATCGTGGCGTCGGGCAGCATATCGCCGGCGAATTGCTCGATCGTGAACTGATCGAACGGCATGTCTCGATTCAGGGCGTTGATGACCCAATCGCGGTACTTCCAAATGACACGCGGATTGTCATTGGTGTAGCCGTTGCTGTCGGCATACCGTGCCAGGTCGAGCCAATGGCGTGCCTGACGCTCGCCATAGTGCGGCGAGGCCAGCAGCCGATCGACCAATCGCTCATAGGCTCCAGGGGCCTGATCGGCTAAGAACTCATCGACGTCGGCAAGCGTGGGCGGAAGTCCCAGCAGGTCGAGATACAGCCGGCGTATCAACGTCACACGATCCGCCTCGGGCGAAGGGGCGATGCCATCGCGAGCCAGCCGGGCCAGAATAAGCGCGTCAATCGGGCTGCGCAGAAACTCCGGCGCCGAGGCAGACGCTGCGACCGCTGGCAGTTCGGGGCGCTTGATCGGCTGGAACGACCAGTGATCACTCGTCCGGCGCTTGGCCGGTTCGGGATGATCATCCGCGGGCGCCTTGGCCCCCTCGTCGATCCAACGACGCACGACCGCGATTTGTTCAGCCGAGAGACGCGGGCCAGCCTCCTCGGGGGGCATGGCCGAAACTTCGTCGGCCCCGGTGATCGCTTTCACCAGCAGGCTCTGGTCGCTCTTGCCCGCAACAATGGCCGCGCCGCTGTTACCCCCTTCGATGGCTGTGGCGACCGCGTCGAGGCGCAGGCCCGACTTCTGCTCGTCAGGTCCATGACACTTGATGCAGTGCGCTACGAGGAGGGGGCGCACGTCACGCGCGTAATCGACCGCTTCTTGCGCCTGCAGCGGGCGCGCAATGCAGCACAGCAGCAGGCACAAAGCCCCGGCAGTTGTACGGCTCGCAAGCGGCGATCGCGTCATACTCGCTCTCGCTGGCCTTGTGGGGTGCGACGGCGGGCGAAGCTGGCAGGAGGGGGCCCGGTTCCAAGGTCGGAAGCGGGGCCGGGAAACCAACCGTCGATCTTAGGCGTAAGGCCGGCTGGCTGCAAGAAAATGGCCTTGTCGCAACTCATTTACGCCGACGGCCGGACCCAGCAACTGGCGCTCGCTTTTGCCCGTTCGTTTCACCGGCTAAGATGCCACCCACGATTTCGCTGGGATTGATATGGGGAGACCGTGTTGATGTCGGACTTGGAAAAGACCGTTGCCGGGTGCCGTGGCCGCCAGAAGCGCATCCTTGAGCTGATGCAGCGCGAGCGGCTGGACCTGGTTATCGTTACGCGGCACGAACACGTGCAATGGCTCGCCGGACCTCGCTTCCACTGGACGTTTGAGCCCGTCGCGGCATTGGCCGCCGATGGTCACCTGACCCTCGTGGCGCCGACTGTCACGTACAAGGACGCCGCGGCTGACAAGGTGGTCTCGTACGAGTCAAATCGCTATTCGACCTTACGCAACGATCAGCGCGACCTGTCGAGCCAGGCGCTGCGAACGGCCCTGGCCGGGCGGCCGGCGCCGCGTCGCGTCGGAGTCGAGTTCTCGTCGTTCGGCCCGCACCTGGCTACGCATCTCGGCTCCGAATTAGTCGACATCGAGCCCGAGATCTATCGCTTGCGCCGCCGCAAGGACCCCGACGAACTGGCTCGCCTGCAAACGGCGATCGATGCCACGGGACTGATGTACGCCCGGGCGCGCGAGATTATCCGGCCAGGCATCAACGAACTCGACGTCTTCAACGAGCTGCAGGGAGTCGCCGTCAAACATTTTGGCGAAATGATGACCGCCACGGGCAACGACTATCAATCGGGCACCCGCGGCGGGCCGCCGCGTAACCGAGCGGCCGAAGATGGCGAGCTTTACATCCTCGACCTTGGTCCGGCCTATCAAGGTTATTTCGCCGACAACTGCCGCGCCGTGGCAGTGAACCACAAGCCGACCGACGACCAACAGCGCGCCTGCGCCAAGATCTGCTAAGTCTTTTCCATGATCGAGCGGACCGTGAAGCCGGGAGTGCGTTGCCGGACGATTTTCGACGCCGCGCAAGCGATTCTCGACGAGTATCGGCCCGGCTGCTTTGATCATCACCTGGGCCACGGCATCGGACTCTACCCGCACGAGGCGCCGCACCTGAACCCGAAGTGGGACGACACCTTCGAGGTCGGTGATGTCTTCACCGCGGAGCCAGGTCTCTATGGCCCCGAACTGCGGGCCGGCATTCGCTTGGAGAATGACTACCTGGTCACCGCAAACGGTGTGAAGCTGCTGAGCGACTTCCCGCTGGGGCTGTGAAGTGTTCCACTGCTAGCTCACCTAGCAGTGTCCCGCGGCAGATCTAGATGCGTTAATCACGCGACTCTGCGTGCTGCGAAGACTCAAATTCACTCGGCGGCGCTCTGACTGACGTCGTGTTTGCCGGCGGCGCTTGCGTCGGTTTCGTCTTCGCCGTGCGGTTTGTGGCCGGCGTGTGGGCCTTCGAGCTTGGCGTGAATCACCGAGGCCCCCATCGAAATCGTCAACAGCGACAAGACGACCAGCAGCGAGGCCCAGGCCGGCGGATGGCCGAGCCAGTGTTGCGCCCATTCCGGCGGCATGCCAAAGCGATCGATGTACCACTCGGGTGGATCGGCCACCCAGTGCAGCAGCATCTTCAACCCGACGAACAGCAGGATCGCAGACAGCCCGTACTTCAGGTACCGGAACATGTCCATCACGCCGGCGAGCAGGAAGTACAAAGCCCGCAGGCCAAGGATGGCGAACACGTTCGAGGAAAAGACGATGAAGGGATCTTCGGTAAACGCAAAAATCGCCGGCACGCTGTCGAAGGCGAAGGCAAAGTCGGTGGCGTCGATCACGATCAAGACGAGGAACAACGGCGTGATGGCGAACTTCCCCGCCTCGCGCACGAAGAACTTTTCGCCATAGTTTTCCTTCGAGATGGGCAGGAAACGGCGCGACAGCCGCAGGGTCCAGCCCTTCTCGGGGTCGGCTTCCTCGTCGGAGAAGGCCAGCTTGAACGCGGTCCAGACGAGGAACGCGCCTAGCAAGTAAGTGATGATCTCGAAGCGCTTGATCAGCTCACCCCCGACCAGCACGAACGTGAGCCGCATCACGACCGCGCCCAGTATGCCCCAAAAGAGCACCCGGTATTGGTACTTCATGGGGACCGAGAAGTAGCTGAAGATGACGGCAAAGACGAAGACGTTGTCCATCGACAACGACCATTCGACCAAATAGCCGGTAAAGAATTCGAGAGCTGGCTGCGAACCCGCGTAGTACCAGACGACCAGGTTAAAACAGAGAGCCACGGCAACCCAGGTAGCCGTTGCCCGGGCGGCCTCGGCCAAGGTGGTTTCCTTGGCCCCGCGATGAAACACGCCCAAATCGAGCGCCAAAAGCACAGAGACAAAGACGCCGAAGGCCAGC
>CAMFLN010000478.1 GCA_945957305.1 uncultured Planctomycetaceae bacterium
GTGCGATTTTCGGCTGCGAAGTCGCTCACTCGGCTCACAGCAAAAAACCGTTCAGCTCGATCGGCACTTTGAGCCTTGCGGACTTCGACCTGGGCGAGCAGTACGTCCGCGGCGCCCTTACGACGGACGGCGAGCAGGATGTCTTCGGCGAAAAATGGGGGGTCGATTTGAAGTTTGCGGCGCCGCTGCCCGGCTCAGCAACGTCGAAGGCGAAAGCCCCGGATAAGGTCGCCACCAAAAAACCTGGGAAGCCCGCCTCGCCAGGAAGTGCGCCTGAGCCCTCGGCAAAGCCGGCGGCGAAATTGAACGTGCGTGACCTGGCGCTTCCCCAGGATCTGACTGACGTCGAGTACAAGACGCTAGTCGAGCAATTAGTCTTTAAAAGTCCTGCGAAGGTTCAAGCCCTGGCGGGCGATCTGACCAAACGGCTCGCGGCTCAGGGCTGGTCGAAAGAGGACAGTGATTTGGTCACACCCAAATCGGCCATCTTGCGCCGCAAACGGGGCGAGGCGTCGCTGACGATCATGCTCAAACCGGCCGATGCGGGAAGCCAGGCCACGGTCTTTGCCGAGGGGCTGGACTGGGACGAGAAGTGAACGCCGGCTTACGGAGCTTTCTTGCCGCCGCTCGCGGGGACGCCCCCTGTCGAGACGGGCGTCACCAGGGGGAACCAGGGATCAAACGTGTCGAGCAGACCGAACAGTTGCCCCAGGGCGGCAACGTTCCCCTCGACCTTCACGTTGCCGGCCAACAGGGCGTCGGCCATGGTCAATTCCTTGAGAATGATCCGATTCAGCAGCTTGCGGGCGAGGTGGATCGTGGCGTCAGGCTTCGCAGCCTGCGAACCGGCCGAGTGATTCAGCACGGAATTGGCAAGCGTGACCTCGAATTGTTCCTTGGTGTCCGTGAAATCAAAGTTGATTGTCAATTCCTTGCCAGCCGCTTTCTCCGCGTTGAGGCGAATCGCCAGGAAATCAAAGAACTGATCGAGCGACAGCGCCTCGACCAGGTCAGCAAATGAAGTCGCTGCATCCGTGCTGCGAAACACTCCCTCGCGCAGTTCCTTAGCGGCCGATAAATAGAAATTGCGCCAGGGGCCCGATTCGGCCTGATAACCGAGTTGTTCCAACGCGTCCGCCTGCAGTTCGCGGGCTGCGCGGTTTTTCGGCTCGGCCAAAACGACGTGGTTTACGACCTCCGCGACCCAACGGTCATCCCCTTGCTCGTGCGCTTTGCGCGCGCGGGCGATCACCGCGTCGGCGCCGCCCATGTATTCGACGTACTTGCGGCTTGATTCCACCTGGGGCAAAGGATGCAGCCGGGCGGGGTTTCCTTCGAACCATCCTAAATAGAACACGTACGTCGATTTCACATTGTGGTTCAGGGTGCCGTAGTAGTCGCGATTGGACCAGTACTGGGCCAGGGCCTGGGGCAGTTCGACGCGCTCGGCGATTTCGTTCATTGTCAGCCCCTGATTCGCCAGGCGCAGCGTCTGATCATTGATAAACCGGTACAAATCTCGCTGTTTCTGCAGATGCTCGACGACGCGTGCCTGCCCCCATACGGGCCAGTGGTGCATTCCATAGAGAACTTCGGCGCTGCCGCCCCAGCGGCGCACCGATTCGTGCAAGTACTTGGACCAGGCCAAAGGATCGCGCAGCTTCGTGCCGCGCAGCGAGTACAAGTTGTGCAAGGTGTGGCAAGCATTCTCGGCAACTGTCAGCGCTTTCAGTTCCGGCAGATACCAGTGCATTTCCGACGGTGCTTCGCTGCCGGGGGCGAGCAGGAATTCGAACCTCAGCCCGTCGATCGTCTCCACCTGGTCGGTGCGCGTGATGTAGCGTGTCGGCCGCAGCAAGGTCACGGTACCGGTCGAAGTGGTCATGCCCAGCCCCGCCCCCACCTGGCCGCGCGGGTTGGGTGGGAGCAAGTTGCCATACATGTACATGGCCCGCCGTCCCATGACATTACCGGCCATAACATTCTCGCTCACCGCGTGTTCGACAAAGCCCTCGGGCGCGTAGATGGCGACTTTGCCAGCTTCCACATCCTCGGCCGAGACCACTCCGCGCACTCCGCCAAAGTGATCGACGTGCGAATGTGAATAGATCACCGCAACGACTGGCCGCCGGGGACGATGCTCGAAGTAGAGCGCCAGCGCCGCCTTGGCAGTTTCGAGTGAGATCAGCGGATCGACGACGATGAGGCCGGAATCCCCTTCGATGAACGTCATGTTCGACAGGTCCTGGTTGCGCACCTGGTAAATGCGCTCGCAGACGCGGAACAGGCCGGCAATATTTACCAATTGCGACTGCCGCCATAGGCTCGGATTCACGGTATCAGGCGCTTTTGCTTTCTCCCCGATGAACGCGTATTTTTCGGGATCCCACACCACGCCGTTCGTCTTGGTCCGCAATACGTCCGACGACAGCGGCGCAATAAATCCGCGCCGGGCATCGTCGAAGGATTGCCGATCGGCAAACGGCAAGGTTTGGCCGACCCGGTCGTTGGCCGCCTTGGTCGTGGGACTGGCTTCTTTGGTTTCCGCGATGACGCGGGTGCAGCACAGAGCGAAGACGAGCGAGCACAACACAATGCGCATCAGGGCACCTAAAATCGTTGGCCGGTACAGTTGACTGCTTAGCTAAAAGCACGGTCGACAGGAAAAGTGTACGCTAAGCGGCTGCGCAGGAAATCGCCATGAATGAGATTTCTATGATCGAGCCGTTGTGCGCGACGACAAAGCGAGGCCGGTTCCACTGGCATTCTGCACCCCGCACGCGCATATTAGCAGCCAAGTTGTTCATTCCAGTTTGCATCATTTCCTTGCACAACGTGCGACGCGGTCGCTTATGCCTGCCGACGCAATTGTCGCCGAAAATCTGACGAAACAATACGACTCGGCGGCCAAGGCCGTCTTTGCCCTGGATGGCGTTTCACTGACGATTCGGCCCGGCGAACGGGTGGCCCTACTTGGCAAATCCGGTTCGGGAAAATCCACATTTCTCAATTTATTGGGCGGAATCGATCGGCCTACGGCGGGCAGATTGCAGGTTGCCGGCCGGGCACTCGACCGGCTGAACGACCGCGAGCTCGCCGATTTCCGCGCCACCATGGTGGGCATGGTTTTTCAATCGTTCAACTTGATCCCTTCTCGGACGGCGCTCGACAATGTCGCCCTGCCGCTCATCTTTACCGGTCACGCGCGGCGGGCGCGCCTCGCCCAGGCGCGGGGCGCCCTGGCCGCGGTCGGGCTGGAAGACCGCAGCGACCATCAGCCGGCCCAATTGAGCGGCGGAGAATGTCAGCGCGTCGCCATCGCCCGCGCGCTGGTCAATCGTCCGCCGCTGCTGTTGGCCGATGAACCAACCGGCAATCTCGATAGCTCGACGGCGCGCGACATCATGTCGCTGATCAGCCGCCACATTGCCGAGACCGCAGGAACGTTGATTCTGGTGACGCATGACGAAGAGCTAGCGGCTACCCACACCGATCGAATTCTGCGGCTCAAGGACGGCCAGTTACTCAATTGATTATCTGCGTCAGGCGAGGACATTTGTGCGCACGTCGGATCTTATAGCACTGCCGCTCGACGCGATGCGCCAACAGGTCGCCCGCACGGTGATGACCACCCTAGGCGTGGTCTTTGGCAGCTTTGTGCTGGCGGCCAGTCTCTCGATCGGTCAAGGCGTACAGGACACGATTGAGCGCGAGAGCCACAGATACGATTTTTTGCGCAAGATCACGGTCATTCCGAAATGGACCACGGGCGATGCGGAACAATCGGCCGACGAAATCGACATTCCCGGCGAAATGAGCGACGAGCGTCGCGCGCGGCTGCGCCGGGCCATGCTCATTTTTCAGGCGCATTCTCGCGACCAGAAGCCCAAGGCCCTCTTGAACAGCGATCAACTTGCGAAGCTCGCGCACTTGCCCCATGTCGCCGCAGTCGTTCCGGTGATGCACGAACGGTGCGTCGACGACTTCCGCGGCCGATCCAGCGCGGCTTATTTTTCGGCATCGCGCCCGGAGAATGACGATGCCCGGCGTCGCATCATTGCGGGACGGTTTTTCGACACCTCGGACGAAAACGGCGTCCTCGTGAGCGAGTTTCTACTCTATCGCTGGG
>CAMFLN010000479.1 GCA_945957305.1 uncultured Planctomycetaceae bacterium
GCATGGCGCCATGATCGTCGAAGTCGATGAGCATGGCGCGGCACATCCCCGTTTTGTGGCGACCGACATGGCGCGCTATCGCCGCTTGCGCGTCGCGCTCGACCAGCGCACTCCTCGCAGCGAACAAGAGCGTGCCCTGGCTGATGCTGTGCAGGCGATTCTCGCCAAGAGCCCAGGGCTCGACTTGTTCCTCCGCTGGCAACTGGTACCAACCGGTGCTCCGCTTGCAGGTTCACGCGAAGCCTGGGCTGCTTCCTGGCTGCGCTGGTTACGTCAGGAGTTCGGTACCGACTCGCCCGCCGTGTGGAGTCTGGATGTCGACGTGAGACTACCGGCCGAAAAGAAACGGCCCAAACGAGATTCCTTGAACGATGGCAGCCTGCTGGCCGATTTTTTGGCCGCTGTCGACGAGTTCAGCGACAGCGACGAAGCTCTGCCTCTGAACGGCTTGCTGCCTGACGCGTTGCACGACACGGCATTCGCCGAGTTGGTTGCATCGATCGATGCTCCGCGGCGGCGGCGTCTGTTGGAGCAAACGCGCTGGCTGGGGCGCGACCTGCTTAGTGCCGAGGAGGACTCGGCATGAAGATTCGCGAAATCGCGATCGACGGCTTCGGCGTCTGGAGCGAACTGCGCCTCGAAGAACTCAACGAGCGAATCACGGTCTTTTACGGACCGAACGAAGCCGGCAAGTCGACGCTGATGCAATTCGTGCGGTCGATGCTTTACGGCTTTACGGCCGATCGCCGCAAACGCTACTTGCCCCCCGTGCATGGCGGCCGACCAGGCGGAATGCTGCGCGTGAATGCGGCGGATGGCAGCTACCAGGTGCGGCGCCATTCGGACGACGAAGAATCGCCTGATCACCTGGAAATTATCGCGGGTGACCAGCGTCTCCGCGACAGTCACTTGCTGCCCCGCTTGCTGGGTAATGTCGACGAGGCGATCTACCGCAATGTTTTCGCCATTGGCTTGCGAGAAATTCAAGAGCTGGGGGCGCTAGGCGACACCGACGCGGCTAAGTGGCTCTACAAACTGGCCGCTGGCGGCGATCGTGTTTCGCTGGTCGATGTGTTGGCCGAGTTGATCAAAGCTCGCGAGCGGCTGTTGGCCGCGGGTGACAGCTCCTCGACGATTCCGCAGCTCATCGCCGAACGCGACCGCTTGCGGCGTGAAGCGAGCGAGCAAGCCGCCGTGCGTCAGTACATCGACTTGCGGCGTAAGCAGCGCGACCTGGCCGAACAAATTGAAGATTGGGAACGCGCCGCCACGACCGCTGACCACCGGGCACGGCTGATCGAGTTGGCATCAAGTATTTATGACAAGTGGCATGCCCGGGCGGCGCTCGAGAACGACCTGGCCGTGGCGCGGCGAAACCCGCCGGTCGACCAGCCCGCGATCGAAGAGCTGGACGCGCTGGAAGGGGCGATTGCCCGCGTCAAGCGGCAGCGAAAATCGCTGGCCCGGCGGAACGCGCGGAATAAACGAGAGCTGGCCGAGCTGGCCTTGGATACCGCGGTATCGCGACATGCCACGCGGATTCATGCGATCCTCGAGCAGGAGCAATGGATCACGGCGCTGGATGCCGAACGGGTCGCTCTGATCGAAAAGGTCAGCGGCTTGGAAAAGCGCCGCAGCGAGTTGTGCGCTCAACTCGGTTTTGATCCCGCCGAAACGTCCGAATCGACTGGTCAAAGCCACGGCAAGGCGTGGCGCCAACTAAAGACGTTGGCCGGCGAGCTGCGCGCTGCGCGTTTGCGACTGAACGAATTCAAGGACGAGGCCGCTCAGCGTCATCAGGGATCACAAGCTGCCGCACAGCAATTGGCTGCCGCGCTTAAAGCGCGCGGGGCCGACAGCGTTACGCCGCTCTTGGAAAACTCGGGGCAGCTGGTGTCGCAATTGCGCCGCCGCGTGCAAATTGACGAACGGCTCGAAGACTTGGAGCAATCCAAGTCCGAGTTGGAGTTGCGTAGTCGCGACCTGTTGGCGAATCTCCTGCTCCCCGGCTGGGCGCTGGTCGGAATCGGTGTCGTTTTTGTCGGCGGGGTGGTTGCACTCCTATCAGGAATGTTTTTGCCTGCGTCGATCGTGGGGGCGAGCAGCCTGCCTTTCGTGGTAATGGGTCTGGGCGCCTCGGGGGGAGCTGCTGTAACGAAATTCATTCTCGAGCAATCCTTTGCCCAACGGTCTGATACCTGCCTGGCGCAACTTGATTCGCTCGCGGCCCAGATCGATAAGGCGAATGCCGAGCGTCACGAGCTCGACTCCGTGTTGCCCCGTGGCGGAGGTCCTTTGCTCGCGCGACTGCAGGCCGCGGAAAAGGAACAAGCACTGGTCGAAGCGCTGCTGCCCTTGGAATCGCAGCGCAAAGCAGGCGCCCAGCATGCCGAAGAAGCCGCGGCGCGCCATGACCAGGCGCGGCGCGAGTATGTTGAGCTGCGTCATCGTTGGCGTCACGCCCTGATCGACGCCGGCCTGTCGCCCAAGACGGCTCCCGGCCGCGCCGGACGCATGGCCCGGCTCCGCAAGCAACTCACGCATCTTGACGTGCGATTGACCGCCGAGCGCAGCGAGCTGGCCCGCCGGCAAAGCGTCGTCGATGCGTTCGCCAACCGCCTGGCGCAGTTGCGGGCGGATCTCGACCTGTTGCCCGATGATGCAGCTACGGAGGAGGAGTCAAAAGCGGAGTTGAAATCGACAACTGTCGTCGCCCGGCTCGATACCGAGGCCTTGGCGGCCGAGCTGCGTGCGCTGCGTGAGAAGCTGCATCAACAAGCGGCACTCGTCTCGCGGCGCAAGACGCTCATTCGTTTCGCGCGCCGCCTGGCGCTGCGCCGCAAGAAGCTGCGCCGACAGGCAACGCGCTTGGATCGTAAGCTACAGGCCTTGTTTGATCGCGACGAAGTGAGCGATGCCGCGGAGCTGCGCCATCGGGCCAAGGAATCGGTGCGGGCCCAACAGCTGGCCTTGCAGCTCGAGGCCGCCGCGGCCGAAATCGCGGTGCTGCTGGGCGCCCAAGTGGACGAAGAGGAAGTCGCGGCGATCTTCCAATCGCACAGCCGGCACGATCTGGACCGCGATTGGCTGGACCTGAGTACACAGGCGCGAGACGCACGCGAGAAAGTCAAAACAGCGCACGAACAGTTGGGCCGCTGGAAGCAGGAGATCGACACGCTGTTGGCGGGTCGCAAGGCAAGTCAAGCGCGCATTCGCGGGGGTGCGATCAACCGCCAGCTCCGCGAAGCGACGACGCGCTGGCAGGTGCTGGCGACCACCGCCTGGTTTCTGACCACGATCCGCAAACGCTACGAGCGCGAGCGGCAACCGGAAACTTTGCGCGAAGCTTCTGGCTATCTCGAACAGCTAACCGAAGGGCGATACCTGCGCGTCTGGACGCCGATCGATGAAGATGTCTTGCGTGTCGAGGACGCGGATGGTCGTTCGTTGCCCGTCGAAGTGCTTAGCCGCGGCACGCGCGAGCAGTTGTTCCTGAGCTTGCGCTTGGCACTGGTCCGCTTGTTCGCGCGGCGGGGGATCGAACTGCCCCTGGTGCTGGATGACGTGCTGGTAAATTTCGACGCGCGGCGCACGGCGGCTGCCGCCAAGGTTTTGCGGGAGTTTGCCGCACGCGGACACCAGGTGCTCGTCTTTACCTGCCATGAGCATATCGCCCGATTGTTCGCCTCGATTGAAGTCGAGGTGCGCGAGCTGCCGGCCAATCCGCGGGCTGCGGCGTTTCGCCGCCTGGTGGCAGAATTGCCGATGCCGATCTTACCGGTCGTGGTGCCCGAGCCTGCCCCGGCGCCGCGTCAGCCGCCGATCGAGATTGTGGCCGCGCCGACAAATGGTCACGTCGAAGAAGAGCCCGTCGCGGTAGTCGAGCCGCCGCCGCCCCCCCCTGCCCCTCCGCCGCCACCAGCTCCGGTGCGCAAACGCGCTCACGTGAAATTCGATACGGTGCACGGACCGCGCGGCCCCTTCTCGACCGCCCTGTGGCACGAACGCGTCACATCCGAACTTTCAGCCGATGATGAAGAGCACTTTCTACCGGTCGACGAACCCGATGACTGGACCGACTTGGATACGATCGAGTAGTTGCCGCCAGGCGGCGCAACAC
>CAMFLN010000480.1 GCA_945957305.1 uncultured Planctomycetaceae bacterium
TTCTCGGTGAGCTTGACCGGCGTGCCAAAGTCCCCCTTGGCCGTGCTGTAGCGATCAATTGCCTGCCGCACGAGGTCGATGGCCTGCATCACTTCCAGCATCCGCACGTAGAAGCGATGCCAACAATCCCCGAGCACAGCCGACGAGGGAACGGCAGGATACTTATGATCGCGGGGGTAATGCCCGTCACGCTGCACAATGACCTCGAAGGCATAGCCATCGTACATGTCTGTGTAGCGGTCCTCGCCATCGCGGCGCAGGTCGTGATCGACGCCGCTGCCGCGCAACACCGGCCCTGTGCAGCCGTAATCGACCGCCATCTCCGGCGTAAGTATGCCCAAGCCGGCGGTGCGGCGCACGAAAATCGAGTTCGTCGTCAGCAGCGTGTGGCACTCTTCGATCACCGGCAGCAGCTGATCAAGGAACTCTTCGCATTTCTGCAACCAGCCCGAGGGCAAGTCGTGCGTAGCGCCGCCGACGGTTAAATAGCTGTAGGTGAGCCGAGCACCGCAAGCCAGTTCGAACAGGTCCAGGATCTTCTCCCGTTCGCGGAAGGCGTACAAGAACGGGCTGAAAGTCCCTAGATCGAGCCCGTAAGCCCCCATGCCGACCAGGTGGCTGGCAATGCGGTTCATCTCGGCGATGATCACGCGCAAGTGCTTGGCCTTGTCGGACAACTGGTATTTCAGCAGCTTCTCGACCGTCATGGCCCAGCCGAGATTCATGTTCATGCCGGCCAGATAGTCCATCCGGTCGGTGTAGGGAATCCACTGACGTGGTGTCAGGTTTTCGCCGATCTTTTCCGCACAGCGGTGCAAGTAACCGATGTGCGGCACGCATTCCGAGACGACTTCGCCGTCGGTCCGTAGCACCAACCGCAACACGCCGTGCGTGCTGGGGTGCTGCGGGCCCATGTTGACCAACATTTCGTCGGTGCGAACGTCGAACTCGATGATGCGGGGATCGTCCAGATGCGTTGCCATGAAAATTGTCGCGTATTGCTGTGCTAAAGAATCTGGATCGTATTCCTACTGCCCACGCCGGAACATATTCAACGTACCGACTTCAACTTACCGACCGCGAATGCCGTGATACTCAAGCGGCATTTCGTAATCTTTACGCAAGGGATGTCCCACCCAATCTTCCGGGCAAAGAATCCGCCGCAAGTTCGGGTGCCCCAGAAAGCGAATGCCGCTGAGGTCATACACTTCGCGTTCGTGCCAATCCGCCGTGCTCCACACGCCGCTGACGGTGGGGACCTCGGGCAACTCGCCCGGGACGTCGTCTTTCCAGCGCGGCAGCATGACTTTGACTACCAGGCTGGTCTTATGCGGGATGCTCCACAGGTGATAAACCAATTCCGTGTGGGGAGCGAAGTCGGCCTTGGCTGCCTTCTTCGGATCGGTCTCGAGATAGTCGACTGCCGTGACGCAATTGAGCAGGTTGAAACCGAGTTCAGGATCGTCACGCAAGAAGCGCGCGACTTCCACCAGGCTTGCTGGTGCAACCTCGATCCAGGGGTCGATCGCGTCCAGGTTTGCGCCGGTAATCGCTTCGCCAAAGCGCTTGGTTAATCGCTCGATAAAAGTCGGACCGCTCATGACGATTGCTATCTGGTTGAATGGCTATCAGTTTGTTGGCTGAGGGAGCTGCGACGCGGACGCTGCCCCTACTCGGCCCGCCTAGACGAGAACCGGCTCTTCTTCCTCGACCGTGGGACGGCTAGTGCCCCCTTGCCGCCCTCGTTCGACGCTCAGGGCACGAACCCAATCCAGGTCGCCACGCCGCCAGACATACGCAAACCCGACCATCAGCACGGCGAAGAAAACGAGAATGTCAAAGAGCGACATGAAGGCCAAAGTGCGCGCCGTTTCTGGAATCTGCGCTGCTTGCTCGGGCGCAGGGCGCGCCGCGACGGGCACATCCAAAGCATCATAGACGGCCGCCACCGGCGGACTGAGCCGGTCCGTTTCGACCATCTGCCGCACCTGGGCCGGACCGGTCACATGCGGGTCCATTAATTGCGTCGACTTGCCGAACACAGCCGCCCAGGGAAAGAAAAACGCCACTTCGACGTCGAAGATGATGAACAGCAGGGCGACAACGTAAAACCGCAAGTCGAATTGGACAAAGCTCGAACCGATCGCCGGTTCGCCGCATTCGTACACCTGCAATTTCTCCACCGACGGTTTTTTCGGGCGCAAGAAGCGGCCCATGACCAGGTGGATAAACAGGAAGAAAAATCCGAAACCGAAGAACAGTGCCAGATAACCGGCGATCGAAGTCGGCGACATGTCGCACAAACCACGGGGAAAGAGGGCGGAACTAGTGGATCTCCCGCAAACCCAGGATTTTAGGCCAAACCGCCCGGTTTGCAACCCTAGCACCGCGCCGCCGACCTGACGGGACCCGCGGCCGCCCGACCACCTTATGATTTCAGCATAGCCCCCTGCGCCTCGGGATCGAATCCGTCAGGCCAGCGGGTATGGCTGTCGTAGACCGCGCCGAGCAGCCGGGCATCCGTCAGGTCGACTCCGGTCAGATCGGTGCCGACCAGGTTGGCGCGTTCGAGTTGGGCGCCGCTGAGATTCGCCTGGAATAAGCTGGCTCTCCGCAAATTGGCCTCGCGCAGGTCCGCGCCGTTGAGTTGCGCCGCGATCAGCATCGCGCACGCCAGATTCGCGCGGACCAACAGTGCTCCCTGCAGATCGGCCGACGAGAGGTTGGCAAACGACAAATCAGCCTCGCACAGATCGGCTTTCTGCAACATGGATCTCGCCAACACGGCTCCGGAAAGATTGGCGCAGCGCAAGCAGGTGCCCGCAAGATTAGCCTTGTCGAGCCGGCGTGCATCAGATTGGTGCAGCACCGCACCGGACTTATCGCGGATCTCGACCAGCGGACTGTCCCCATTCAAAAACCGAAACCACTCGCGACGCCGTCTCTATTGTAGAAACAATTCGAGTGCAGAAGTCGCCGGCACGGCGCATTTCTGTGGCAAGAGATACGTAGAACAAGCACAAGCGGTTCGAATGCGCGGAAAAACGGGGCTGCGTGCGGAGTACCGTGCCCGTTATAGCCCACGGCTGGCGAAGAAGTTCGCTGAGGTCTAGCTGCCAATCTGGCCGGAACCGTTCGAGCCATCAGCAGCGGTGCCAACCGTGAGCGGTTGTCGGCCGCGAAAACCGGCGTCGAGTTCGTGCCAATGCAGCACTTCGGCTTCACCCAGCTTCCAGCATAGATAGATCGGCCGGCCATCGAGCAGTGCCGGAAAATCAACGAGGCCATCGGGGCCGTTCTTAGGCTCCACCCCCAGTTGCTGCAGTTCGTCGACGTATTCCTGCAAGCGCTGGCTGTCTTTTTCCAACTCTTCCTCGATTTGCGACAATTCTTCTCCGTAGGCATCCTGGACACCGCGTTCGCGGCCGGCCAGAAGCAAGGAGAGACGCTCGCGGCGCTCCACAACCTCGCGAGAGAGTTGGGCCAAATCGGCCACAATGGCCCGCACCAAAGGCAGCGAAGCATTCGCCGCTTCAACGGTGAAGATTTTTCGTCCCTCGAACGGTCCACCCGGCATGACTGGCCTCTCGCTGCTCTGGCCGCTCAGTGGTTAAGTCCCGCTAGTGACGCCCATCAATGGCTGCTCGCCCGGCGACTATTGCCGTCGGCTATTGATTGGGTCCGCCGTGGACTGGCTCGGCGATCACCTTCGAGTTTGCCACGGCCGTGGGATTGAGCGTTGCCCGTCCCCAGGCGACCTCGACCGGCAAACGCGAGAAATCCACGATGCATCCATCTCGACTGTAACAGCTCAAGTCATGCGTCGCCCCCATGAAGATGCAATCCACCGGACAGGGGTCGACACACAACGCACAAAACATGCACTTCGTATAGTCAATCGTAAAGCCAGTGACCTTGAACCCCTTCCCATTGGTAACGCGCTCCTTGCCGATGTAGATGCAATCCACAGGACAAGCCTTGGCGCATTGATCGCAGGCAATGCAGGTCGTCAGGTCATAGCGGTGGAATCCTCGATAACGAGGCGCCACTGGCACCGGAAGTTCCGGATACTCGAATTTCTCGGTAAATGTCTTTCGCTCTGGATCGTAAGTGACC
>CAMFLN010000481.1 GCA_945957305.1 uncultured Planctomycetaceae bacterium
CGACGATCATGCCCGGCCGCCGGCGCTTCGCGGCGGCGTTCCTGAATGATTTCGAAGACGAGAAGAATCCGGACGGCGAGCGGCGCGACCGCAATCTGATTGTCGAATGGCTGGAGATCGACGGTCCCCACGGCGAGCCGATTCCTCCCGAGTCACACCGGCAGATTGTTTTTCGGCAACCGGCCGGTGACGACGAGGCCTGCGCCGAAGAATTGCTGACGCGTTTTGCGACACGCGCGTATCGTCGGCCAGTAGCGGCCCAGGACGTGGATCGTCTGCTCGAACTTTTCCGGCTGGTGCAGGATAACGGCGGCACCTTCGAAACTGGCATTCGCCTGGCGGTGCAAGCGGCGCTCGTTTCGCCTCATTTCCTGTTTCGCATCGAGCTTGATGCCGCGTCAGGCGCGGGAGCCGTGGTTCAGCCGCTCGACAACTATCAACTTGCGTCGCGCTTGTCGTACTTCTTATGGAGCAGCATGCCGGACGAGCCGCTGTGTCGCTTGGCCGAGCAAGGCGTGCTCGGTCAACCCGAAGTGCTGGCGGCGCAGATTCGACGGATGCTTGCCGATCCGCGATCGCAGGCGCTGGTCGAAAACTTTGCCGGACAGTGGCTGCAGATTCGCAACCTCAGCACGGCCTCGCCGGACCGCAAACGCTTCAAGGGCTTCGACGAGGAGTTGCGCGGCGCCATGAAGCAGGAGACCGAGCGATTCTTTGCCTCGATCGTGCAAGAAGATCGCAGCGTGCTCGACCTGTTGGATGCGGACTACACGTTCGTCAACGAGCGGCTGGCGAAGCATTACCAGATTGAGGGCATTGAGGGAAAAGAGTTTCGCCGGGTGACGCTGCCTGATCGCCGCCGCGGCGGGGTACTGACACAGGCCAGCGTGCTGTTGATCACGTCGAACCCGACGCGTACTTCGCCGGTGAAGCGGGGCAAATGGGTCATGGAGCAAATCCTGGGGACGCCCCCTCCGCCGCCACCACCGGGCGTGCAGGAACTGGAGCAAACCAAGCTCGAGGGGACGCTGCGCCAGCGGATGGAGCAGCATCGCGCCAACCCCTCGTGCGCCGTGTGCCACACGCGGATGGATGCCATCGGCTTTGCCCTGGAAAATTTCGACGCGATCGGCGCCTGGCGCGATCGTGACGAGGAACATGAGATCGATGCTTCGGGGGTCTTGCCGGGTGGTAAAGCTTTTTCCGGCGCCGCGGAGTTGAAGACCATCCTCGCCGCCAAGCCCGAGTTGTTTGCTCGCAGCCTGGTACGAAAGATGTTAACCTACGCCTTGGGGCGCGGGCTCGAGGCGTATGACACGCAAACCGTGGCCGAGATCACCGAGCGTCTCCAGGCCCAGGACTATAAGTTCTCGGCGCTGGTGCTGGAAATCGTCCGTAGCGAACCCTTTCGAATGCGACGTGCCCAAGGAGCCGAGTAATGACTGCTCACCGACACATCACGCGGCGGACGGTGCTCAAGGGATTGGGAACGGCGCTGGCCTTGCCAATGCTGGATTGCATGTTGCCGACTCGGGCACGCGCGGAAGCGGCGGCGCTTGCTGTGCTGCCACGCCGTCTGGCGTTCATCTATATTCCCAACGGCGTGCACTTGCCCGATTGGACTCCGCAGACGGTGGGGAGCAATTTCGACCTGCCGCCGACGCTGGCGCCGCTCGCTGACCATAAAGACTCTTTGACTGTCTTTACAGGACTTGCCCAAGACAAAGGGCGCGCCAACGGCGACGGTCCTGGGGATCATGCCCGCGCTCTGTCGAGCTTTTTGACCGGTTGCCAGGCGTTTAAGACCAACGGAGCAAACATTCGGGTCGGGGTTTCGGCGGACCAGGCGGCGGCAGAAAAGGTCGGCCATCGCACGCGTTTTCCCTCGCTCGAACTGGGAGTGGATCGCGGCGCGCAATCCGGCAATTGCGATTCCGGCTATAGCTGCGCCTATTCGTCGAACATGGCGTGGCGCAGCCCAACTTCGCCGCTTCCCAAAGAAGTGGACCCGCGCTTGGTTTTCGAGCGGTTGTTCGGCTCGGCCTTGGGCACCGAGACGGAGCAGGCCCGCGCGATCCGCGCGAAGTACGAGAAAAGCATTCTCGATTTCGTGCGCGAGGACGCCGGCCGCTTGAAGAACAAGCTGGGGGCGACCGATAAGCGAAAAATGGACGAGTACCTCACCGCCGTGCGCGAAGTCGAGCAGCGGATTGCCCATGCCGAAAAGTCCTCGGCCCGTGAGCTGCCGCAAGTCGCTCGTCCCGACGGCATTCCCCCCGAGCATGCCGAGCATTTGCGGTTGATGATCGACCTGCTGGTGCTGGCGTTCCAGGCCGACCTGACGCGCATTTCGACCTTCATGTTTGGAAATGCCGGAAGCAATCGCAGCTACGCCTTCATTGGCGTGCCCGAGGGGCATCATGACCTGTCGCACCACGGCAATGATGAGCAAAAGCAAGCCAAAATCAGCCAGATCAACCAGTTTCACACGAAGAACCTGGCTTACTTGCTCGATAAGTTGAAAGCCATTCGTGAAGGTGACGGAACGCTGCTCGACCAGTCGATGATCGCCTACGGCAGCGGCTTGGGGGACGGCAACGCGCACAATCACGATAACTTGCCGATCCTCGTGGCCGGGCGCGCCGGCGGCACCTTGCAAGCGGGCCGCCATCTCAAGTTCGAAAAAGAGACGCCGCTGAACAACCTGTGGGTCTCGCTGTTGGATCGCATCGACGCCCACGTCGATCATCTGGGCGACGCCACTGGGCGGATCGAAGGACTGTAATCGAGTCGTTCTTCGTCGTTGATCAGGCGATGCTGGTTTTGCGAGCGCACTGAAAACTGGTGCAAAAACCCCTGTGCCTGCGAGGTACGGGGCATCGTGATGGTGAGAACTTTCACTTCCCCTCGGACTGCTACAGGCGGCGCAGTTCCCTCACTTCCGGTATCGGTATGCAAGTCAAAGACCAGGTCGTTGTCGTCACAGGCGGGGCTCACGGTATCGGACGTGCGATGTGCCGACGCTTTGCGGCCGAAGGAGCGCGGGGCGTTGTAGTTGCCGATCTCGATGCGGTCGCCGCCAGCGGTGTAGCGCGCGAGATTGGCGGACTCGCCGTGCGCACCGACGTCAGTGTGCCAGCCGACTTGCAAGCCCTGGTCGCCGCGGCGGAACAAAAATTCGGGACGATCGATCTGTTCTGTTCGAACGCCGGCATCGAAACCGGCGGTGGACTCGATGCGCCTGATGAGGCCTGGCAGCGGATCTGGCAGATCAATGTCATGGCCCACGTTTACGGCGCGCGGGCAGTGTTGCCGGGCATGTTAAAGCGTGGCCGGGGATATCTCTTGCAGACCGCCTCGGCCGCGGGACTGCTGACGCAGATGAGTTCAGCTCCGTATTCGGCGACGAAGCACGCGGCCGTGGGCTTGGCGGATTGGCTGGCGATCACCTATGGCGATGCCGGTATCAAGGTCTCGTGTTTGTGTCCGCTGGGCGTGCGCACCAACATGCTGATGGGGACCGAAGATCCGATCGCGGTGTTCTTACGGCAGGGTGCGATCGACCCCGAGCAAGTGGCTCAAGCCGTGGTCGATGGACTGGCGCGGGAGGATTTCTTGATCCTGCCCCATCCCGAGGTGGCGGAATTTTTTCGTCGCAAGGCGGATGACTATGACCGCTGGTTGCGCGGCATGAAACGCTTACGCGCGAGCTTGCCCGGCATGCCTGAGCCGAAAGCGTAAAGAAAAAGGACTGTCCCAGGCTCAATCGGGCCGGAAGAATCCAAAAGTGGTCGTGCGTTTGCGATTTCGCATCGGCGAAATCTGCGTCATCTGTGGATGAATCCTTTCCCGCTCTGTGAGTCGCTCTTGCCGTCGCAGAGCGGAAGCGGCGCGATTTACTCGTCTGTGGGCCCGCTCCAACTGTTTCCCCAGCCGCGGTAGAGTGTTTGCAGCAGCTCGTCCCATTCTTCGCGGGTGCGCGTTTTGGGATAAATCTCGGGGGTCACAGCGCTGCCGGAGCTAGCCAAGATGTCGAATTGCCCGTCCTGGCGCACCCGGCCGATGCGGGTCTGTCTCTTATACACATCTCCGAGCCCACGAGACGTAGAG
>CAMFLN010000482.1 GCA_945957305.1 uncultured Planctomycetaceae bacterium
CGACACTCCCAGCCCGAGATGCGCTTCGGGATTATTGGGATCGAGTTTCAAAGCTTTTGTAAAAGTTTGCGTCGCGGCATCGAACTGGCCGAGTTTGGCCTCGGACAGGCCCAGGTTCACCAGCGCCGCGAGATAGTTCGGTCGCAGTTCGGCAGCGATGCGATAATGCTCGGCGGCCGCCGCCGTGTCGCCGCGCGCCGCCAGCGCGCCAGCCAGCGCGTAATGAGCATCCACGTAGAGCGGATCCAGTTGCACCGCCCTGAACCAGTGCTGCAGGGCCTCGTCGAGCTTTCCCTCGTCGCTGCGAATCAAGCCGAGGCCGTAATGCGCTTCGAAATGGTCGGGATTGCGAGCCAAGGTTTGCAAATAGTAGCCGACTGCCTCATCCGGTTTTCCCAAAGCCGCCAACAGCGAGGCCATCCCGTACAACGAACGCGGATCCCGCGGATTGATCTCAAGGGCTGTCTGCAAATGCCGCAGCGCGTCGTCCGGCTTATCCGCAAAGATCATCGCCACCGCCAAATTACTGTGCGCCGCAACGAACTTCGGGTTCAGGGCCAGGGCGGCTTCCAATTCGCGGATGCATTCGGCAAACGCCGGCCCCCGATCATTTTCGCGCCGACAAATGTCCATGATGATCGCGCCCAGGTTGTTGTGCACGCCCGGTTCATGAGGAGCGATGCGCACCGCTTCTCGCGCTAGATCGACGGCTTCGTCATTGCGTCCGATCGTGCCCAAATAGGCCGCCAGGTTCGAATACGCAATCACTCCCGTTTGATTCTTCGAAATCGTGTCGCGGTACAACCGTTCGAGGTTTTCGTAGATCATCGTCTGGCGAAAGGTCAACGCTGCCAAGACCATCAACAAGAGGCCGAGTGCGCAGGTGGCGGCGTTGTGGCTTGACCCCCGCATTTTCTGCCACCCCAGGAACAGACCCGCCGCGGCAAGGGCGATCAGGCCCAGGCTGGCATGATATTGAAAATGGTCGGCGACGAACGAATAGCGGAACGGGTAGACGTTCAGAAAGCCAAGCGCAGGGAACAGCACGCCGGCAAAGATCAGCACCGCGGCCAGGGGGCCACGGCCGATCTGGTTTCGCAACACGAACAGCGTGACCATCACGGCAATGGCTGTGGCGGGAAATACGTACTGCCACCACACACCTTGATCGATTTTCCAACGCTCGTAGAAGAAGATCAGCGGATAAGGAAACGCCAGCTTCGTGGCATAGAACCACAGCGCCCGCCCTGCAATGAGCACGCGCTCGATGGGGGTAAAATTCCACTCTTCCCCTTCGGCGCCGACGTGCGTCCGCTCCAGCTGCGCTGTATTCCAACCCATGGCCGCACCGAGCGCCAAAAACGGCAGTAACGGGATGACGTCCCGCACACTGATGCGGCCGCGCTTCCACCAGCAGAGCACCAGCAAAACGGCCGGCATCGTCGCAACGACCGACTTGCTCAACAGAGCCGCGAGAAACAGCAACAGAGACAGGCCATACCACCACCAGCGAGACGAATTGGCCGGCGCCGCTTCTTGAGTATCGTCGCGGTCTAACGGGGCAAACCGCAGGTAAGCCAACATCGAAGCGAGCGTCAGGGCCAGGCTCAAGACGTTTTTGCGCTCGGTGACCCAGGTGACAGACTCGACCATCACCGGGTGGAGCGCAAAAATCGCGGCTCCGAGCCAGGCGCCCGGAACCTGCAGCCGTGCCAGCAGGCGCCACAGCAAGAGCACGCTGGTCAAGTGCAGCAGGACATTGACCACGTGATACCCCAGCGGGTGCAGACCCCAGAGGTGATATTCGACCCAGAACGTGGTGTGCACCAGCGGATAGTACTGCGGAATCGACAGCGGCTCGAACCACATGAGCCGCAGGCCGTCGAGCGTGCGCAACGTGGGGTTCTTGGTAACGTAAGCATCGTCATCCCAGATAAATTCGTCCCGCACGACCGGCGCGTAGGCGAGCAAGGTCGCGACGACCAACAGCGCGCCCCACCGCCAACGATGCTGGCGAGATGGGGGGTCGTTCGAGATGGCCCGCTCGGCCGCTGAATTCATGCTTGCCGCCAAATATTGAGATACTAGCGAGGGTTTGCCGTTCCGCGCTCGCGCTGTTTGTTCTGTGCGTATTCCAGGTTTGCCCGCGCCTGCGCATTCTGCGGATCCAAGCGTAATGTCTGCTGCAGATAGGAAATGGCGCGATCGATTTCTCCCAATTCCAGGAACGCCGCCCCGAGGTTCTGGACGGCACCGATATGTGTCGGTTGCAAGCGCAGCACTTCCTGGTAGTGGTGCACGGCGCGGCGAAAATCTCCGACCGCGGCCCATTGATTCGCGAGTTCGAAATGCCCCTCAGGCCGTTGCGGCGCCTGGTTGACAATGAGCGTCAACTCTCGAATCGCCTCTTGGCGCTTGTTCTGATTGATCAGGGCCAAGACGAGATCGTTGCGCGCCTCGCCCAAGTTCGGATCCTGCGCCAAGGCCTGCTCGAAGAACGCTTGCGCCTTGTCCCAACGCCCGGCCACGGCATCGACTGATCCCAGCCCATATAAAGCCCGGGCATCGTTCGCTCGTTGCGCCAGGGCCAGCTGAAAATAGCCGACCGCCTTGGCAGGGTCGTCGCGCAACGACATGAAACCCAGCGAACAGAGGACGTCCGTGTAGGCCGGGTTCAGACGCACGGCTTCTTCATAGTGGGCAATCGCCGCGGCGCGTTGTTGCTCGTCGTGATTGCGCTCGCTCAGTTGTCCCAGTAAATTACCAAGCGAGGCATGCACGCGCGGCTCTGTCGGCTTGACGCGCAATCCATCCTGGGCGACGGCCAGCGCTTCCTCTTCACGTTCCACCGAATCCAAGTACGCGCTGAGATTCAAGTAAGCGATCCACGCCTGAGGATTCTTAGCAAGAGTGTCGTGATAAAGTGCTTCCAGATCGTGGTAGATGAAAGTCTGGCGAAAGGTCAAGATTCCTAGCGCGCACAAAACCAAACCCGCGGCGGCGAGCGAAAACTCTCGCCCGCGCGGCGCGAAACGCGCCGCGACCGTTGCCGCACACGCTGCGGCCAGGGCAATCAACGCCACGCTCGCATGGTATTGGAAATGATCCGAGACCTGGGCGTACTGCATGAAAAACACGTCGAAGAATCCCAGCGCCGGCACCATCACCCCCGAGAAAATCAGCACCGCCGCCAACGGGCCACGGCCAATCCACCGGCGTGCCAGCCATAATGCGATCGGCACCGCGAGCGCGGCCAGCGGAAAAAGATACTGCCACCAGACCTGAGCGTTGATCTCGAAGCGGGGATAGAACAGGGCCAGGGGATGCGGCCACAGCAACTTGACAGCGTAGAACCACAAGGCGCGCCCGGCCAGCAAAACACGCTCGATGGTGGTTAGCGACCAGTCTTTTCCCTCGGCGCCGACCTGGTGGACTTCGATCCAGCGCGTCACCAGTCCCATGGCCACGGAAAGTGCAAAGAACGGCACTGTGTACGCTGCGTCGCGCCAGCTGAGGCTTCCGCGCTTCCACCAGTAGATCACCAACAATACTGCCGGCAAGGTGACGACGACGGTCTTGGCGAAGAGCGCCAACGCAAACAACGTCAGCGAGGCGGCGTACCACCGCCACCGTTCCGCATCGGGAGCGCGAGACTGGTCGTCGATTTCGTCCGGGGGCGCAAATCGCAAGTAGGCCAAGATGGACAACAGAGCAAACGTCAGGCTCAGCACGTTCTTTCGTTCCGTGACCCAGGCCACGGATTCGACTTCGACCGGATGCAGAGCGAACAGCGCGGCTCCCAAGTAAGCGCCCGGAACCTGCAACCGCGCGAGCAAACGCCACACCAACAGCGCGGCCGCAGCGTGCAACAGAATATTATCGAGGTGGTAGCCCAGCGGCGCCAGCCCCCACAGGCGATACTCGAGCCAGTACGACGTGTACATCAAAGGGTAGTACTGCTGGATCGAGCTGGGCACAAACCACATCTGCCGCAGGCCATCGACCGTGCGCAGCGTCTGGTTGTTGGTGATATTCGTCTCGTCGTCCCAGATGAACTCGGCTGACAAGGCCGGCCAATAAGCGACCAAAACCGCCAAGACCAACAGCGC
>CAMFLN010000483.1 GCA_945957305.1 uncultured Planctomycetaceae bacterium
ATCCTCGGCAATGCAGTACAAACGATTATTGACACAGACGGGTGAGCCCGAGAAGTTGCCCCCGACGCGTTGCTTCCACAACACCTGGCCGGTCGATGCTTTGACGCAACTGACCACTCCCTTGTCACTCCACAGAAAGACCAGGTCCCCCTTGCCAATGATGGTCGGCACGTAAGGGGCTGAGTCGGTGATCTTCCACACTTCTTGCGGCTTGATCGCGCCGTCGGGCGTTCCGGGCCGTACGGCCGAAACATAGTTCCCGCCTCCGCCCGAACCACAGCAGCCCCAGATCAGTCCGCCGACGAGCACCGGCGAAGCGCAGGTCCGCTTGTCAAAGACGTCGAGTTCCCAGTCGGTCTTGCCAGTCTTGGGATCGATGCCCGAAACGCCATGAGCACCCGAGAGAAACACCAGCTCGTCCGGCATACCCTCGCGTGCCAGCACGCAAGGGGTGGCGTACGAGACAAATTCGTGCTGTCGCGGAGTCTGCCAGCGCAACTTGCCGGTACGACGATCAAATGCCAAGAGCGAGCTTTCGCCATCTTGATCGTTGCCGAGAATCAGCAGGTCCTGATAGACAACCGGCGAGGGCCCGGCGCTGTGCTGACTGGAGTAGGGACCAAGATCCAGCTTCCACTTCTCGTGGCCGTCATGGCTCATGGCGACGAGCGTATACTCTTGCGGCGTCGACCAGCAGAAGTAGGCATGATCCTCGTCGCAGGCAGGACTCGGAGTGGCGAAGCTATTGCGCAAATGCTTTTCGTGCACTTCGGACGGATAGCGACGTTCCCACATGATCCGCCCGTCGGCGGCGTTCAGGCACAGCAAGATCCGCTCGGCCGTATCCTCGATGGCGCTAGTGAGGAAAATCTTCTCTCCCCACAGCACAGGGCTCGAATGCCCGATGCCAGGTAGTTCGACGCGCCAGTTGTAGTCCTGATCGGTCCAGGCCGTGGGAATTGTCGCGCAATCGCTGACGCCCGAGCCATTCGGCCCGCGAAATCGCGACCATTCCTGTCCCCTGACGCACGTTGCACCAGCTCCATAGAGCAGCGCCACAAGCAGGCCAGCAAAAATGCAGCGGCGGGCGAAGGGGAATTTCATTCGTCCGTTCCTGATTGTTCGAGGCGCGGGCTCTCGGCGGCGAGTGGGGAACGCAAGACGCACGTATCCTAACCAGTGGACAAACGCAAAACCAGCGCGGGCCGTCGCACAGCTCGGTTGCGGCCGCCAGCGGCGGACACGATTCTGCCACTCAGCTCAATCGCAGCTACCGTCGCGTGATGCCGAATTCCTCGATCTTGCGATAAACCGTGGCCCGGCCGACGCCCAGCAGCTTGGCCGCCTCGGGCACGTTGCCGGCGGTGCGTTTCAGGGCCTCGACGATCAGGCGTTGTTCCCACACGTCGATTCGTAGCGAGTCGAGCTCACCACTGGTGCCGGCATCCTGTAGTCCCAAGTCGGATTCGTCGATCGATTTGCTCATGGCCAATACGACCGCGCTATCGATCACGTTGCGGAGCTGGCGAACATTGCCAGGCCATTGATACGCCAGCAACTTGGCTCGCGCGCCTGGCGAAAGCTCGAGCCCCGGCCGTCCGTGTTGCTGGCGAAAGTGCTCGAGAAAGAAATCAATCAGCAAACCGATGTCCTCGCCCCGATCACGTAGCGGCGGAACAACGACCTCGAACACGCTCAGGCGGTAGTACAGATCTTCCCGGAACTGCTTTTCGCGGACGTACGACAACAGGTCGCGGTTCGTGGCAGCGATGACGCGGACGTCGACGCTGATTTCCTGACTCGATCCGACCGGCAGGAACGGATGCCCTTCGAGGATCCGCAAGAGCTTCGATTGTCCCTGCAGCGTCAGCTCGCCCACTTCGTCGAGAAACAACGTCCCCAGGTCCGCTTGCTGAAAATATCCGGTGTGGTCGGTACCGGCGCCGGTGAACGAGCCGGCTTTATGCCCGAACAACTGGCTCTCCATGATATCGGCCGGTATTGCCGCGCAATTCACGGTCAACATCGGCCGGTCAGCCCGGGGGCTGGCCCGATGGATCGCCCGCGCAACGAGTTCCTTGCCGGTGCCGCTTTCTCCGCGGACCAGTACGCAGCCGCTGGCGCGGGCCAAGCGGCTCAGCTTCGATTTCAACTCGCGCATGCCGACCGAATTGCCGACCAGCTCGTCATACCCGGGGGACGCAGCCTTGAGCCGCGCCAAATCGCTCGACATCGACTCTTCGTGCCGCGCGCGCGCCAAGGCGACCGCGGTAATGTTGGCGACCGAAATCGCAAATTCGAATTCGGATTGGCGAAAGCGCCCCTGTTCGAGATAAACGTGCATCGCGCCCAGCACGGTGCCGGTCTGCACCAGCGGCACGCAGAAGGCGTCGGCAAAATCTTGCGGACGTTCCTCTTCCGAAGTGGCACGCTGGTTGGCGGTCCACACGGCGTGTCCCTCGTCCGAAACGAGCCGCGTCAGAGACTCGCTCAGAGCGACCTGCTTGGCTGCCGATTCGGGCATCACCAGCTTGGGCTTGAGATGCCCTTCGTCACTGACCCACAAGAACCCGACGACCGACGCCTTGGTCCGCGTCCGCAGCAAGTCGAGCGATTCTCGCACGACTTCCATAGGGTCGGCACAGCCCAAGAGCTTGATGCTCAATTGGTAGAGCAACAACAGGTCCTGCGCCTGGGCGGAATCCTGAATGGCCGAGAGGGCCAGGTCTTCGCCCAGGAAGCTGCCCATCACCGTGTCGCGGACAATCGTTTCGTTGCCGCGTTCGGCCATTACCGACCCGGCCGTGGGGGGCTGCTCGGTCTGATGAAACGTGAACTCACAACTGCCGATACGCAGGCAATGCCCTTCGTCGAGCACGGCCTCGTCGATTTTTTGATCGTTGACGAAGGTCCCATTGCGGCTCCCCGAGTCGCGCACCCGCCAGGCCCGATCGCGATAGGCGACTATGGCATGAACCCGCGAGCAAACCGGGTCCAGAAGCGTGATCGTGCACTCCTCGCCGCGTCCAATGCGACATTCCCGGGCTTCGTTCAGCAGGAAATTCATTCCCGCCTGGGGCCCGATCGTCATAGTCAGATAGGTGTACTTAAGGGGCATGTGCCTGTCGCCGGGGCGCACCGCAGTTATGTGGCCAATATAGCACAACGCGCCGTTTTGGTGGGACAGGTTGCGTGGCACCAAGTCACCAGTATTGTCACCGGTTCGGCACGAGTAAGATTGCCCTAAGCACACCCCTGACCGCGGCGCGACTTTGAGCATCGGTGTCAAGCGACAATGAATGACGATTCCCCAACGAACTTGTCGGCCAGGGCGCCGGACGGCCTCTTGATTGTCGGCCACGGAACCCGTGACGAACAGGGCTGCGCGGAATTCGCGGAACTGGTCCGACACGTCGAGAGGCTCTCACCAAAAACGATCGTCGAAGGATGTTTTCTCGAGCTGGTGCAGCCAGACGTCTTGGCCGGTATCGCTCGCGCCAAGGATCGTGGGGCAAGACGTCTTTCCATCGTTCCGCTACTGCTGGTTGCAGCGGGCCATGCGAAGCGTGATATCCCCCAACTCGTCGCCAAGGCGGCGGAGCAATTTCCGTCAATCACCCTCGAGCAGAAAGCGCACCTGGGGAGCCACCCCGCCATCGAGAGACTGGCCCAGCGCCGCTATGACGAACTCGCGGCCCGCCTTACACCGCTGCCGGCAGAGCAAACTCTGCTGCTGCTCGTGGGGCGTGGAACAAAAGACGAGGCTGCCAACAACGGCTTGTGCGAGTACAGCCGGCGGCGGCGAGATACGATCAAGGCGGGGTGGCAAGAGACGTGCTTTCTGGCCATGGCGCAACCTTCGTTCGAGCGGGCGCTCGAACTCGTGCCGCGGCTTGGCTTTCCCAGGATCGTAGTTGAGCCCCATTTGCTCTTTCGGGGCGAATTGCTGGATCGAATTGCAGCCAGGCTCGCTCAGCCGGCTGCAGAATGTCCAGGTGTCGAATTTGTCATGACCGAGCGTCTGGGGCCTGATGTCACCTTGGCGCAGGCGGTGTTGGAACTGGCAGGAATCGCTTCGCCAGCAATGGTTTGCCGCGATTAAAGC
>CAMFLN010000484.1 GCA_945957305.1 uncultured Planctomycetaceae bacterium
TGCTTGTACAGCGCCGTTTCCACGACCACGTGCAATTCTCGCTCGTCAATCGGCTTTAAAATATAGGCGAACGGCTCTGTGACCTTGGCGCGATTCAGGGTTTCCGTGTCGGAAAACGCCGAAAGGTAAACGACGGGAATATTGCAGCGGCGGTGAATCTCGGCCGTTGTTTGGATCCCGTCCAGGTCACCTTCTAGTCGAATATCCATCAGGACCAGGTCCGGCCGACGCTGCGCAATCAGGTCGATGGCGCGCCGCCCTGAGGGAACGTTTCCCACGACTTTGTAGCCGAGCGCAGTCAGCTGACGCTCCAGGCTCATGGCGACGATGCGTTCGTCTTCAACGATCAGCAGCTCTGCAGGCCTCATCGCTGCTCGGGCCGCAGTCAAATTGGCGTCCATATCCACTCCGCAACGCTCCTCTCGTCGCAAGTTCAACTGGCCGTGGGAAAGCGCACACAAAACTCGGTGCCCGACTGACGTTTGACATGCAGACACCCGTGCAGTTGCTCGACCAGCGCCATCACGACTTGCATGCCGAACGTGGTGGCCGAGTCGGGATTGATGTGATGCGGCAGGCCGCATCCGTCGTCCGCGACGCTGAGCATGACTTCCGTGTCGGTGACATTTCGCAGGGTAACTTGGATAGATCCCCATTCCCGCCCGACAAAGGCATGCTTCAAGGAGTTTGTCATCAGTTCGTTGACCAGCAAACCACAGGGTACCGCTCGATCGACCGAGAGCTTCACCTCGCGCACGTCGACGATCATGCGAATACGATCACTGTCAACTCGGTTCGACCCGAACAAAGAGTTGGTCAAACTGACGATGTATTCCGCAAAGTCGACTTGCGTCAGGTCGGGCGAGCGGTAGAGCCGCTCGTGCACGAGAGCCATCGAGCGAACTCGTTGCTGGCTTTCGTTGAACATCGTGACGCTGCCTTGGTCGCTCGTCTGCTGCGACTGCAGATACAGCAGGCTGGAGATGACTTGCAGATTGTTCTTGACCCGGTGATGCACCTCTCTCAGCAGTACTTCCTTTTCCTCGGCACGCTCCCGCAAACGTTGCTCGGCCAAGGAATGGTCGTGCACTTCTTGCTGCAGTTGCTCGTTGACGTGCGTGAGTTCAAGCGTGCGATCGACAATGCGCCGCTCAAGATCGGCATGAGCCTGCTGCAGTTCCAGCTCAGCCCGCTTGAGGTCGCTGATATCCAAGGTAATCCCTGCCCAACACAGCAAGCGGCCGTTTTCATCCTTGACCGGTCCGCCGCGCATCAGCACCGGGTGCGAGTTCCCGGTACAATCGCGAATGCGCAATTCACGATCCCACCGTCCCTCGGTGCGGAGGCATTCTTTCCAAGCGGCGGCGGTGTGCTGGTCATCATCAGAATGCAATACCTGTTCCCAGCCGAAGCGCGAACAGTCCTCTTGGGTCATTCCAACCAACTGGAGAAAGGACGTGCTGGCATAGGTATTCCGACCCGCAGCGTCGCACAGCCAAATGCCGTAGTTCAGCGATTCACCGATGGCACGATAGATTCGTTCGCTTTCGCGGAGCGCTTGCTCTATGCGGCCGCGCTCGTACATTTCCTCCTGCAGCTTTTGATGCGCTCGTTGAATGAGATCAGCGGCTTTCTGGCGCGCCGCCATGCTCCGGCCGATCCATACACTGCTGCCGATGACAAAGGCCATCGCCGCCGCGCCTGTGAGATAGTTCATGACCTTGGTGAGATTGCGCACGGCGGACGAACGCAACTGATGCGAAGCAAGCCGCGCGTTTTCGTCTTGTTGTATTTCTGAGACCACGGCGCGAATCGATTCCATCTGCCCCTGATCTGGCTTGCTGCCGACCCAGGCGCGGGAGAGTGTTTCACCTCGCCGGCGCAACGTGATGCCCGCCTCAAGGCTCGCCAGCCGTTCGGCCACGCAGGAAGCGAGGCGCCCGATTCGCTCTTCGTCACTCCAACTATTGGCGGCGGCGCCCTGCAGTTGGTGTAGGCGTTCGTCGGCAATGATCCGCGAGGTCTGATACGAATCGAGAAAATCTTTGTCCCCCGTGAGCAGGAATCCCCGCTGCTGTGCCTCGACGTTGATCACCGCCGCGTGCAAATCCGCCGCAAGATTCAGGACTCGTCCGGATTGCACGACGAATTGCAGGTCGTTTGCCAGCTGCTCGATGTTGTAGTGCAGCAACGCACGATTGAAAATCAGCGTCAGCAGCACAACGAGCACGACGATGTTTTTGGCGCGTATCAGCCTTGTCATTCCGTTGCCACTATGCTGAGAGTGCCGTAACTGCGTTACGTGCAACTCGGGAAATCCGTTTCTCGCGCACCGCCGGAGGCGAATGGGACAGCCGCCAGCTACCACCGTGCGATCAAAGACCAGATTTCATCTGGATGCCGCCTGTCCGCTGCCCTCTGTTTCTCGCTTGGTATGGTAGGCGGTAAGTGATCGCCCTTTCAAGGTCTATGCCCCGCCGGACGATCTGCCAAGCGGCAACAGCCCCGGAAAACGACCTCAATTCCGTGTTACCTGCAAACAAGAGAGGGGCCAGATGCGGCTGCCTGGGGAGCTGATCCCCGCAGGAGAGCCCCCAGAGCCAACGGCTTCCTAGCGATTGTCCAACGAACGCAAGCGGTGTCGCATATCGAGATAGGCCGTTCGAACCAGCCGCTCGAGGGCCTCCATGTCGATGTCCACGTCGGGCCGCAGCTTGACATGGCGCATTAATTTGCCGGTGCCCTGCAACAGCCGCTGCGGGTCGGCAAGATCGGCGCCCCGGAAAAAGCCAACGTTGACGTGCGCGCGAAAGGCATCGACGTAGGCAAATGCCGCGTCGTTGACGCATGCGGTCGGATGGCCGTCGTGCAGCAACTCATTGACGTCGTCGCCACAAGCCCGCATGACCTCGAACCAATGACGCGCCATGGTCCCCAAGTTGCCCGCATGGTCCTCCATCCAGGAGCTGACCGCAGGGTCATTCCGTAACGCATTGTCAAAACGAAAAAGGGAATTCATGACGTTGCAGGCTCGAATTAAGCGCAAAAGGGCGGCAGGAGACAATGATTTCCTAACATAGTTGCGGGCGGACTAGCGCGCCCACGAAAAGTGTTCTTATCTAGTCGCAATCTCACCATACCAACCGTTAGAATAATAATGACACTCCATGCCTTCCGGCTTGCAGCAGCACGCGTCGACACAGTTAATGATTAACCTTGTCGACACCCGCCCCCGCGACGTTACCCTACTCGACCGCGACTAAGGCCACCGGTTAAAGCCGGTTGATCACCATGAGCATCGCGACAGAGCACGAAACGACGCACGCCGCGCCCGGCGGGGGGCACACTCCGCCGCCAACAGCTGAGAGGCGGACTAACACCGGCGACCGATTATACCGCGTTATCTGGCGGTGGCACTTCTACGCCGGCATGATCATCACGCCCGTCTTGCTCGTGCTCTCGGCGACCGGCGCGCTGTATATCTTCAAGGACGAGTTGGAAGGAGTGATCTACCCTGGCGTCACCTACGTGGAACCTGCCGCGACGCGCGCGACATACGATGAACAAATCGCCGCGGCCCGCGCCGCTGTCCCTGCAAATTACCGTATTGGCTTCATGCAGGTGTCCACTGATCCTAAGCGGGCCACCGCATTTGCCATGGGGGGTGACAAATTCCTCATGGGCTACGTCGATCCATACCGAGGCAATTATTTGGGTGCGATCGAGAGTGGCGGATTCTTCGACATTGTTCTCAAACTGCACCGGCAACTATTCCTGGGCACGACCGGGCGAATCGTCGTTGAGCTGACCACTTGCTGGACGATTGTGCTCGCCGCGACGGGGCTGTACCTCTGGTGGCCGCGGAAGGCAAACCAGGTTTGGGGCGTGTGGCTGCCGCGCTTGCGGCGCAAACCGTACGTGGTGCTGCGCGATCTGCACTCCGTCGCAGGCGCCTATGTGGCCGTGGTGGCCCTGATCATCGCACTGACAGGGTTGATTTACACTTTCGTGTGGGGAGCAGGCTTTCAATATGCCGGCAGAAAAACCGACGCCTACGACATGTTTTCCAAGCCGATGTCGTCCAAGTCTCCCCCCGAGGCTCCT
>CAMFLN010000485.1 GCA_945957305.1 uncultured Planctomycetaceae bacterium
CTTCGAGCGCGAGAGGCGCGCCATGCTCGTGGTCGGTCTTGCCCCCCATTTCCAGACGCACGTTAGCGCCCACTCCCGCCGACGCCGCCTGCGCCACGGCCGCCGGGTCGCATAAGCAAACAAAGCTCGTCCCCATGCCCCGTTCCCACAGCGCCCGTGCGAGAACTGTGCCATCACCCGGCGAACCACCGCCCACGTTGTCCCCCATATCCAAGAGACATACTGGCCCTTCGGCGCGCGCCGCAGTGTCAAGCGCAGTGGTAACGTCCATCAGCCTGCCGACGAATTCCTCGCGACGCTGCCACAACAGCTCCCCCACTTCATCGGCCGATCGCTGCGCCAGATCCGCATCCCGATCCGTGACGGCCAACACCGAGGACCCCATCTCGGCGACATCGGCGTAGGGAAAGCCAAGCAACCAGCTTGCTGACAACACGCCCGGGCGAGCGCGGACTTGTTGGACGGCGTCGAGTATCTCGCGACAGGGCGGGGCCTGCGTCAGCTGCCTTTCGATATTCACGATCAGTGGCGGAAAGCTGGCGCGTTGGCAGGGGCGGATTTCGCCGCGCAGCGTACGCGCCATCAACGTGGCGGCCTCACGCCCACGGTCTCGCTGATCGATATGCGGGTTTGTGCGGTAGGCGATCAAAGCATCGCAGGCGTCAACCATACGCGGCGAAACGTTGGCATGCGGATCGAGCGTACCGATCAGCGGTACTGTGGGGCCAAACCTGCGGCGCAATTGCGACAGCCAGTACCCGTCGAAATCGGGCTCGACTTCGCTGACAGTCGCCCCGTGGGGCGCTACCAACACGCCATCTAAATGACCGGCGTGCTCCAGTTCGCTTGCCAGAATGTCGAGCAACTCGTCGTGGCACGAGCGCGTGAGAGGACCATACGGCATCGCGCGAGCGGCTAAGACCCCGACCGGCTCGATGTCCAGGTCGCGCAGGGCAGAGAGAAAGCCCCCCACCTCGTGATGCGCTTGCTCGTAGGCGCTGCAGACCGCGGCCCCCGTGACGAGCATTCCCCGGCGAAAGTCGTCGAGCGTGGTCCGCCGCTTCAGGAATGTATTCGATTCATGCAGGATCGCTACCAGACCGACGCGCATGAGGTCAACTCCGCTGCAGCGCGGCTGGTATTTCGGCGATGGCGTCGATTTCGAATTTGACCTCGCTGCCGAGGCAACCGATCAAAGTCGTTCTCGCGGCAAACGGGGCGGAAAAATACTCGCAGTAGATCCGGTTGTATTCCTCCACGTCGGCTTCTTGGGCAACATAGCCTCGGACTTGCACAACGTGCGAGAAGTCCAGTCCTGCAACCTCGAGCACGGTCCGCAAGTTTTCCAGCGAACGGCGCATCTCGCCAGCAAACGTATCCGTTACGAACTCGCCATGTGCATCGATGGAAGCCTGGCCCGCTATGAAGAGCAACGACCCGGCGCGGACCGCCGGGCTGTAGGGGAGAGATCCGGAGGGAATTCGTGGATGATGCAGAGCCTGAATGGGCATAGTGAAGTTTTGGCTTGAGGGTGAACTGAGGGTGCGCTATATTCCGGCGGTAGACCGTCGTCCGTAGATCGTCGTCCTTCGGTCTGTGTCACTATAGCCGATAAACTGTGGCCGAGCGTGACAAGATCGACAGCGTCCAAGTGCCTGGGCCAAAGGAACCGCATGTGAGCGATCAGCAGGCGTCAACCATCTCGCTGAATGAATTGAGGACCTTGATCTACAGCGCCGTCGTCTGCGACGCGCTCGATTCCTTGGGCTTCACGCATCAATCGCCGCGAGTTCCCTTGCTGCCACTGACCGCAGATGTGGTTTTGGTGGGGCGGTGCAAAACCACATTATGGGGCGAAATCGCGCACCAAGACCCTCGCCCCTACGAACTCGAATTGAAAGCCGTCGATGGGTGCCAGCCGGATGACGTTTTCATCGCGGCGGCCGGCGGCTCGCAACGCTCTGGAGTCTGGGGCGAACTACTCACCACCGCGGCACGCAATGCCGGCTGCGTCGGCGCCATTGTCGATGGCGCCGTTCGCGACATTGCCAAAATCCGCCCCATGCAATTCCCCATTTTCGCCCGTGGAACATGCGTTTATGACAGCCTGAATCGGCAACGCGTCGTCGACCTGGACGTCGTGGTCGAAATCGACGGGGTGCGGTTTTCTCCCGGCGACCTGGTCATCGCGGACGTCGACGGTGTCGTCGTCGTGCCCCGCGAGGTCGAACGGGAGGCCGTGGCACGAGCGTGGCAAAAAGTGCACGACGAGAACCGCACACGCGCAGCGATTGCCGCGGGGATGAAAGCGGGCGACGCGTATCGAAAGTTCGGCGTCTTATAACGCTTGACTCGTCTGGCGCGCCGCCGCGCGTGTCAATGCTTAAGGCACCCGCGGCGTGAATCTGCAAATTTTCCTCACTGTCGCATGGGGTAATCGCCGGATATGTGATAGATTCTTGATGGAGTTGTCGCGCAGGCCGACATTCTGCCGCGCTGGCGGAGTACTTTTGCTGACGACCAACAACCGTGCTGCGTGCACGCATCCTCACTCACAACCCTGTTCAGGACCATTTCCGATGACGATTGCAGCATCCCGCGTGAAAGCTCTTTGCACCCCGACCGAAACCGCATTGGTGCGCGCCAGCCGTAAGGGGCAGCTCGAGAATCTCAGCTCGGAAGTCTTGAAAAAGAACGCGGCCCTGGCCAAAAAGCTGGCCGATAAGTGGCGTGACCTCGGCCGTGATCAATCGCGTGTGCGCAGCCGTGCGACCGGACATGGCGAGCACGACAGCAATACGCAGGTCAAGGAACAGATCTTTCGCGAGGCGCACACGGCATTCACCGCACAATTGGCGGCGATCGGGAATGGCGGAACGTCCGCTAAGGCCTCCACGAAACCCAAGAGCAAGCGGGACCGCAATACCGAGCATCGGGCCACGCGCGCCGCGGTGCGCAAAGGAATGTCCGCAGTCGAAGATCTCTTGAACGCGGAAAAGCCCCGCCGCGCCAAGTCGCAGCCGGCGCCCACCCCAGCACCGGAACCCGCCGCGGCGCCAGCACCTGTGGCGGCCAAATCCGCTGCCTCCACCCCGGCCAAGAAGGCCAAGCCGGCCGCCGCGCGGCTCGCCAAGGCAACGCCACCCCGCCCCGCCAAGCAGGGGAAGCCAACCGTGTCCGTGGTCGAACAGCGCAAGGCGCTCACAGCGGCCAAGAAGTCGCGCCTTGCCCGCAGCGGCAAAACGACTCGCCTGGCGTCTCATACAAAATCGCACGGCAAACGCACGCAAGCACGCCGCGACGGCAAGAACTAGCCAAAGCGGAACCGCCCGCGTTACGTTTCACTCGCGCTGACAGTCCAATCGCACTTCTGCGCGCCGCCAGGCGCCGATCGATCACTTGCGCGCTGACCTGACGTGTTGCGATTTTGCAACAGACGGGAGCAGCGTGCAGACAACGCGCCCCTCTGCCGATCCGCATAACCGGTACCCGGTGCGGAAAGATCACAACTGAGTCTGCATACGGGAAGTCCGCATTCGTGCAGGAGTAAGGCGCAAAAAGTACTCCTGGGAATGCGGAGAATTCGCAGTCGGCACCGTTCTTGCATTGGATCGTCAACGCAAGGAGCGACCGCCCTTGCAGACCGTTCAACTCGCGCCCGCGAAAACCATGCTGCAGAACGAAAAACGTCACACCTGTCGCTTGCCGATCTGCGAGGACGAGCCGCGCGGACAACTGTCCGTCGGCGGAACCTCGTGGAGCGTGGCGGTGCTCGATCGTTCGGCCGCTGGGTTCGCTGTCGAAGTCGAGCAGTCGTGCCGTGTCGAACCAGGGGACATCGTCCGGCTCGCGTGGGGCGCGGAGTGCAGCCGGCTGTGCGTGGCACGCAAGCTGGAAAGCGAGGGCTGCCTTCGCTTGGGCCTCTTACGGCTGGAAGATCTTTTTGCGCCCGATGAACTCCCTTCTTCATCCCCGTGGCCGCAGTTGCTGCATGACCGTGCTGGCCGCTCTTCGAGTTTTCTGCAGTACTCGGTCTGCGTGTTGGTACTCGCCGGAATGTTCCTGGGCGCTTCGTCGGCCATCGTTTCACCGTC
>CAMFLN010000486.1 GCA_945957305.1 uncultured Planctomycetaceae bacterium
TGGGGGCGACTTGGAACAGCCAAACCTACACGTCGCTGCGCGAGGCTTATATCCAGTATCCGACGGCCGTGATTCCCACCACGCGCGGCTCGTGGGCCCTGTTCTGGAATTTCGATCAGTATCTCGTCAACTGGGACGATGATTCAGGGCGAGGATGGGGGGCCTTCGGGCGCGCCGGCATCGCCGACAAAGACACCAGTCCGATCGCCTGGTTTTTGAGTTTTGGCGTCGGGGGTGATAGCCCGCTGCAATCCCGTCCTGACGACACTTTCGGCATCGGCTGGTATCATGCCGCGGCGAGCAGCTTCATCGGCCCGATCCTGGCCGCGCAATATGGCCCGATCGGCAGCGGTGAAGGGGTCGAGTGCTACTACAATTACCAGCTAACGCCGGCCATACGCATTACGCCCGACTTGCAAGTCGTGGTTCCGTCCTTGCGTGACTTCCCCACGGCCCTGATCCTCGGTGTGCGAGGCCAGCTGTTCTTTTAAAGAGTGCTCACAGCCATGACGGCGAAGGACTCCGGAAGGCACAGCTCAATTGCGATCCCGCAGCAAGGCCACGATCAATCGCAATTCGCGGACCTGCTCGCGCAACTGCTCGATTTCGAACCGGACGTTCGAGAGCGGTGATTCCGCGGACAGGTGGCGCGCCTTTTCGATGCGCACTTTGCCCAGTTCGATTTCCGCATTGAGTCGAGCAATCTCTTGCGCGCCGATGGTCCCAGGACGCTGCGCATTCGCCGCCTGAGCCTTGCGTAACGACTCCTCGGCAGCTCGCAACGTCGCTTCGGCACCAGAAACGTAAATCTCGGCGTCATGCGCGTCGTCACTCTCGGCGAGCTTGATCCGGTCCTGCGCCTCGCGAACCGATTCTTGCAGTGCTTGGATGACGCCGCGGCGAATAATGTTCGGTTGCCGGCGATTCGTTTCCTGGTACTTATCCAACGTGGCTTCAACCAGGCGCAGGTAGGCCTGGGCGTAGCGAATATCCAGCTGCCTTTCCTCGTCCGCCGCTGTCTGGGGCTTGGCGTTATCCTCCTTGGGCTGGGCGAATAGCGGTGCGGCAACTTGTCCGGTCAACCATCCGCAGAGGGCCAGTATCCCCAGGAGCAGCAATCGTCGATTAGTCATCGTTAAGGGCCTCGAACCTTGAAAGGAAATCCTGCTCGAAGCATCGGCTTGCCGGTAATGCCCCGTGCGACGTGCGCTGTATAGCTTGCCGTGCGTGCGGAAAACTTGCAATGACAATCCGCGCCACGACCATCCCAGCTTGCGCCAGGGCAGTGCGTATTTCCTCGCTTCGTGGCTGAGCAATTTAGGTCTTGGCGGTCCGGTTCTGCTGGTCGTAACAGTTCCGCGGCGGAGTCCCCGCTGCGCTCTTGCTGACAAACCCACAGTAAACCGCGGCCACGAACGGCATTGGCTTGCACGTTTTGCGGGCCGCAACTTAAGATGGAACTTGGTTTTTGACTGCCATTTCTATGGGCCAGGCGTCTGGCCATTGAGTCTTCCCGGCGACTTGCCGGGACAGTGCGGACGATTTTCAAGCTTTGCGCGTCGGGCGATAAGCCATCGCGCGCCGTTTCTTCACATTGAACCATGTTCATTCACATGCAGCATTCTGACACTTCTAACTCGTGGCTCTCGAAATTGCGCTACAGTCTGTTGGCCCTGGCTATGTTGCCGACGGCACTGCTAACCACCGGCCTGGCTTACGCCGAAGGCGCACCGGGCAACGAGGCAAACGAGGCGTACGCGGCCATTCGGCAGGCCGCCGACGAACACCGCGAAGCGCTGGAAAACGCCGATTTCGCGGCCGTCGACAAGTTCTGGACCCCGGAAGCCGACTACGTCGACCAGTTTGGGCATGCCTTCAAGATCCGCGCCGCGCTCGAGGCCGCTAAGCTGCGCATCGAAAAGGAAGGAAAGATCGGACCGCCACCATTGCGAACAGAGTCGCTGGCCATTCGACTGATCAGCCCAGACGTCGGGATTGAAGACGGCATTATCGAGCGCCCCAGCACGGGCGGGCGAGCTGCCAGTAAAGGACGCTTTTGCGCGGTGTGGGTCAAACGAGACGGCAAATGGCTGATCGACGGGATCCGCGAGTCGGCCTACAGCGTCAATAATTCGGCCAACCACTTCGCGGGCTTGGAATGGTTAGTCGGCGAGTGGACGGCCGAAGGGGATGATGCCAAAGCCGAGGCGACCTACAGTTGGGGGCCCAACAAAAAGTTTATCCAGGGGCAAATCAAGCTCACCCTAGGTGGCAAGCCCCCCGTGTCCATTACGCAATGGATTGGATGGGATCCGGTGCGCGAGCAGTTGCGTTCGTTCGAGTTCGATACCGACGGGGGCTTCCACGAAGGAGTCTGGGCGCAGGACGAGGACGCCTGGGTCGTGACCACCACGGGTGTCGGCGCCGATGGCAAAAAGGACGAGGGATCACGCATCCTCACGCCGATCGACGACCACACTGCCCTGTGGGAGGCCATGAGCCAGGATGCAGACGCACGTGCCGACGAGGACTTACAACTGCGAGCCACGCGCAAGCCACAAGCCAAGTAAACGGCCACCTGCCGTAGCCGGGAAAATATGATGGGAAAAAGGAGAGGGTTGGTGAAAGTTCGATCAGAGCAGGTCTGGACTGTGCGTTGGAGGACGGTGGTCCTTGCCGGCGTGCTCGTCTTGGGCGGTACGCAAGTCTTTTTGTCCGCGCAAAATCCGCCGCGCAAGCCCGCCAGCCAGCCGCCTAAATCTTCACGGAATACTGCGAACTCGCCGGCGCCGCAACGCACCGATGCGAAGCCCGACGATGCGACCGTCAAAGCAGCTATTCTGCAGAGCGCCAGCTGGAAAGAGGTGATTCAGCGATTCAACGACTGGTTATCGGTACAAGCGATCTACACAACCGATGAAGTGCGTCATATTCGCGCACGACTGAACGCCGGCATTGACCGTATGAATCCCGACCAATTGCAGTTTTTCGAAGCCGACATGCGTGCCAAGCTCGACGTTTTGACCAGCGAACGGGCACTCGACGCGCAGGCCTACCTGACGGAAAAGTTACTGGTCGCTTCCGACGCTTATGCCCGCAAAGTTCGCGAGCAATTGCCGGACGTTCTTTCCATGACACCGGCCCAGATTGACCAAAGCCTGTCGATCTTTGCGTCAAAGCGGCAGTCACGAGTGCAGATGCAAAGCTCGTTCGAACAGAGCCGTGATCGCCGCCTGGCTGCCAATTCGGCCCAACTTCGCTCGCGCGAACAGCAACAGCGCGATCGCGCGGCCCGCGGACGGGCCACACATGATTCGAATCCAAATAACTTTACGCCTGCGCGAGATTACTTCCCCGATACCGGTGGCAGCTCAGTACTGACGGTCGTGGGCGGTGGCTTCTTCTAAGCCGCGTACGTTCGTTTTCGCTTCGGGCGGTCTGCTTCAATTGGTCAACACCCAATTGTTGCGCAAAGTCTTTTGCATTTGTTCCAATTCGGCGGCCGAAAGCGGCGTCTGCTTCTGAATGCTCTCTTGCGTCGCTTGCGCTTCGGCAACGCTTCCTTCCTGAACGAGGCGCAAAAGTCCGTTGGCATCCTCAATGACAAACCAGGTGGCTTGCCGTTTGAGGCTGGCAGGATTGACCGCCGTCAATCGCAACGTCATGAAGGCATTGAACTTCGGCTCTCGGTAGCGCACGATCACAAAGCCGTCTCCGTTGCCCGTGATCCCCATGATCTCTGAACGCTCGCCCGCGCGCGGAGCGCGGACCGAGTAGTATTTGCCAGGCTGGATGACAAAGCCGTCAGTCCATTTCGTGCCGTCGACACGATGCATCTGAAACGTGAACGGGCGGGAAGTTAAATTGTACAGCCGACCTTCACCTGGCGCGAGCGCGGGCTCCTTCGCCGATGGTGCTTGCGCTTGTGCTGTCGCCTGTAGAAGGACGTTACTGCCAAAGAAGACCAAGCTGACTCCCAGAAGAAGTCGTGCCCAAGACAACCGCCGTCCCCTTATAGAACTCCGACCGTGCCGCGATAATGCTTGCGGTTGCACTTTTTATCCTCCTTATGACTAAACTCCTATAC
>CAMFLN010000487.1 GCA_945957305.1 uncultured Planctomycetaceae bacterium
TCCAAGGCATGAACCGTGGAGAACATGTCGATGGGTCGCCCCGCTTTCAACAACAGCCGCAAGTGAAGTTGATTCACCGGTTGCAAGTCGGGCATCTCGAGAAAGACGCTGCGGCCATCCTCCAGAATATGGGCCGCGGTGATCGCCAGGCGGTCGTGGCCGACGGCGCCTACATGTGACGGGGCATACTCGGCTGACCCGTAAGCGCTGCTGTAACGGTAGTTCCACACCTGCGCAAACTGCTTGTCGGCATCTCCGGCGTACGCCGCGTCGACCGGAGCAGTAAACGTCAACCGGATGCCGTTTTCGTGTATGTGAAAGGCCGCCGGCAGTTGCACAGGCTGACCGGTATATCGAACGCGCTCGAATGAGCCCACCTCGGGCGTGTACGATCCCCAGCCAGTCATGCCCGCAACGTACAGCTGACCATCGCGCGGATGAAATCGGCCACGGTGAGCCCCCGAGGCGAAGTCGCCGGGCAGCGGCACAACGGCCCCTTGCGCCTGTCCGTTGACTTCGTCACGCAGCATCGCGAAGTAAGTGCCCGTGCCGAAGGAGAGGTGGACCATTTGCCCCTCCAACGGCCCCCAGAGTTTGCTGTTTACAAAGACCTGGCCACCGCTGGAGTTATCGATGCCGCGCGGTAAATAGACCAGTGGCAATTGCGGAGCGCGCCCTTCCCGTGGGCCTTGGTAGCCGTAGTGCGGTGGGGGTGACGCGGAAGTTGCGTCGGCGGGAACGAGACAAATCATCGAAGTGGCCGTCCACTCGCCTTCCGAGCAGGGCACCGTAATGCTCCCGTCGGGGTACAGACCGAGGCCATCGGGATTGCGAAAGCCTGTCGCCAACACCTCGGCTTTCGAGCCGTCGGGGGAAATCCGCAGCAACCCCTGGTTGCCAGAGACGGTGTAAAAATTACCCTGCGCATCGCGCTCCAAACCACAAATAAAGTCGTGGCCTGCGGTGGAGGTGACGTACGCTTGGCTGAAGCATTCGTAGAAATCAGCCTCGTCATCGTGGTTCAAGTCATGTAGTCGCGTGATCTGATTGCGCCCTAGCACATAGACTTGCCGGTTTTCAATCACCAATCCCAAGGCGTGGTGCAGTCCCGTCGCATAGCGCTTCCACCGTACGTGCTTCAGCTTTTCGTCGAGACCGGTGACGTGCCATACGTCCCCCTGCATCGTGCAGACCATCGCCGAGCCGTCGGGCAAGAAGTCGTGCCCGCCGAGATACATCAGCGCGTTCCAAGGATTCTCCAGTGGCAGCGAAATCGTGTCGATGACATACTCGCTCGTGCCTGAGGGATCCGCGGCGAGCGAACCCTTGGTTTCCAAAACCTCCGGCCAATTCGCAGGCCCGCCTCGGGTCAGATCCTGCAGCGGGTGCTCGTCGGCCGGCGCCACCAGATTCACAAACTGCCCGTCTTTCACTCCTGGTGCGTCGAGGTACCGTCGGCCGGCCACGTCATAGGCGAAAATGACTTGGGGGCCGTGGCGGTAATAGCCGCGATAGGCGAACGGCTCGCTCGGCGACTTCCGATTGTCAAGCGGGGTGACTTGCCCGTCGCCAACCAGCGCGTCTACAAACCCATGCCGCACTGCGGAGTACTTGAGAAAGCCGCCTTTCCAGGTCGCGTCGTAGGTTAGCGTATCGGCATTGAAGCAGACTGCCATTGCCTCGGGGCCACCCAGCTGAACGCACACGCCCCTGGCGATCAGCTTCGGTCCGTTCTGGAAAATCCCACAGACGACCGGACCGCTGTTCATCTGATTCCAGCGATCGCTGCGCCAGGTGTCTTCGTTCTGATTTCCCCAGTGCCCAAACTTGCCACCATCCAGACCAGGGAAAGCGGGGAGCAAAATCTTTTGCGGCCCCCGATCGCGGAAGAAGTCCGCCTCCTTCGCGTAGAAGTCGTACACCCGGTCGCGATTGACCGGGTGATGCACGTGGCGCCATTGGTTAGGCTCCAGCGGCGCCGGCTGATAGGTGAAAGGGACCGCCTCGTGCGGGGGTGCAAGTAGACCCTCCAGAGCCTGGCTATCGGGATGACCCAGCTCGAATAAAAAACGAACCACATCGCGCTGCTCGACGGGGGACATAGAAGCGGCCAAGCCATCGGGCATTAAGGTGCCGAGCTGCGTGCGGCCGGCCACGTTGCTCTTGGCCAAGGTGAGTGCTTCGCACGAGGCTGCCTCGCGGAGCATCAAACTGTCGGCATCTTCCTTGATGACATACCCTTGATGAATATTGCCATCTTCGGTGGCGATCATCTCGGCGCGAAACTCGGGTTTGACCTTACGCTTCGGCCACAACAAGGACTCGACGATCTCTTCGGGCGATTGGGTGCTGCCGATCTTGGTGAGTTCCGGACCGATTGCGCCCCCCTTCTGGCCCACCCGGTGGCAAGAAATGCAGGCGAACTTCTGTGAGGAGAAAACGGCCGCGCCGCGGCTCGCGACACCAGCACTCTTGGCTGCGGAAATCAGTTCGTGCATTCGCTTCTGCTCGTCGCTCGTCAATGCACTTGCGGCCGGAGGAGCGGGGCCGAGTGTCGCCGACTTCGTAGCGGGCTTCGTTGCCTGCTGGTCAGGCTCGCTTTGCTGGTCAGTTTCGCGTTGCTGGTCATCAATGGACTCAATGCACCAGGCTAACAGCTTGTGGCCGTTGAATAGACCTTGTTGGCCACTGCCCGCCGCCAGCGCCAAACCGAGCACGAACAAGAATGCCCCCGAGCCGAACCACTTCACCGAATCAACTCCTAAAACAGCGTCCTTTGCCCTCGCTAAGAGAGACTATTGTAACTACAGGTCGCCTCTTGGGCACACGACGCCCGCGACCATGTCACTGACGATGCGATCGACAAGCCGAAGCGGTTGCACAAATCCGAAGTTGCCTCGGCACTGACACTTCCGGTCAATCTAGCCGCATCCTGCAGTGCGTGCACTTTCCACGCTTTTGCAGGACTGTTGATAGCGCCAGCACACGTTGGTGAGAGCAAGACCGTTCGTGCGGAGGTCACCAACAACGCGGGGTCGCAGTGAGGGTAAGAGTAGCGATGTCCGCCTGTGCCGCCGGAACCAGGGTGCCCGGTGTTATTGTGCGTCTGAGGGGCGGGGGATGGTATGCCAGCGATAGGCGGCCAGGGCTTCGAGTTCACGCACGAAGAGTTCCTCGCCCGAGATCGCCAGGTGGGCCCATGTCTCGGCTTCCGACACCTTGCGGGAATCGAGTAATTCGAACTTTTCTGGGTTGGCTTTGAGCAGCAAAAGCGTGCCCTGCTCGTCAAGCGCCAGGATGCGGTCACCCTGCGCCACCAGGCTGGCGTATTTGCCGAAGGGCTGTGACGTCCACTTGCGCTCGCCGTCTCGCAGATCGATACAGGCGAAACGCCCATTACCCAAGTGCAGATAGGCATGTCCGTTAACCACCACGGGCGTGGACATATAGCCTTGCGCCTTGTTGTTCCACGCTTCCGCGACGGTAAAGCGGTCCTCTTCACGGGCAATTTGGTAGAGCCACGACTTATTTTGATAACTGCTGGTGAAAACCGCATCTCCGACGATCACCGGAGTGAGGATGTTCATGCCGCGAAACGAAGGGACGACCTGCGACCATAACACGTCGCCCGTGTCTGGATCGACTCCGGCCAATTTCTGCCGCGTCTGCACGACCAGTTGCCGCTTGCCCAATAGGTCGGCGAGAATCGGCGACGAGAAGGCCGAGCCGAACATCCCACCCTCGTTCGCTAGAGTCCGCCAGATGATTGCGCCCGTCTGCTTATTGAGCTTCGCCACCGCGGCTCCGGCCTGGACGTAGATCGCTTCTCCGTCGACCAACGGAGAACAGACGAATCCGAAATCAGGAAGGGGGCTTTGGAGTTCTTTGACAAAGTCGACTCGCCAACGCTCTTGGCCGGTTTTTGCCACGAGACAGACCAGGACGTCGCGCATGCCGGCGACGTATAAACACTCGCCGTCGTACGCCGGGGTCGAACGTATCCAATCGCCGTTCGACTTGGCAAAAAATGGGACCGAGAGCGCTCCTGGCCACTCCTGGCTCCAGCGATTCTTACCCGTGCGCCGA
>CAMFLN010000488.1 GCA_945957305.1 uncultured Planctomycetaceae bacterium
AAGCTCGCCACCACCAGGCCCGCGATAACGCCAACCACCCACGCCAAACCCTGGCAGAGGACGTGCCAGCGCACCTGCCGTCGGACAGCCGTCAGCTGCCAGCGGACGGCCGCCGCATGCGGCGAAATCTCGCGACGTAATAGTTCTGGTTCAGCAACAGTGGCCATGTGTCTTGCCGCTTTGTTCTTCCTATGCCATCCGATGAATTTTGCGCAGCAGCCATTCGCACACCAGGCAGCCGAAGATGACAGCAGCCAACAGCGGTGCATCCCACAACTCGTGCCGATACTCAAGCGAGCGTTCGACCTGTCTAACCGTGAAGGCCTCGGGAACATCGCCCATTTGCGCCAGCGAGAACACGCGTCCTCCGGAAGCCTTGGCGATGTCTTCCAACAGCGCGCGATCGAGCGTTGGATGATCGAATTCCTGCTGGGGAGGTTCGACACGAAACGCCAAAGTTGCCGGGCGTAGCTCGGTCGTTAGTTCCGTCGCCTGCGCGGGGATAACTTTCAGGGTGTAGGCGCCCGCCTCTTCGGCCACGAAGCTGGCTTCGAGTACCGACGGCGCGTCGGACAGCTGGGCTAGTTCTATCGCTAGCGGGGCCTCGCCTGTGTGCTCGACCTCGCCGCGCAGCTCGGTAATGCCCGAGGTTTCGTCGGCGCTCCCCACGAGCTCGGCGCGAATGGTGACACGATCGCCAACGCGGTAGGTGCTTTTATCCGTGGCCAGGGTAAAGGGATAACGCCCGCCCAGCACTTTGCTGCGTCCCACGCGATCGATCAGCCGGGCCCAAAATCCGTCGAAGTATTCTTCGTGCAGGTACCGCCAACGATATGTGCTATCGAAGCCGATAAAGGCGGTACGCCCGGGACCGTAGAGTTGCGTCGCCAGCAGCACGTGTCGTCCGAACGAATTCCGCATGCGCGGGTCGCCATGATGAGCCAGCACCGTGGCGCCAGGCTTGGCACGCGTGACCGGAAAATGCCAGTACATGCCGGGCAGACTGGTCGTGATCTCGCGGTTCTTGGCCGGGTCAGCGTGGAAACGAAAGATTTGGTCCGCTTCGCCTTCTTTTGTCAGCTCAAGTGAATACGTGTTGAGCGAACTCAGCCGCACATCCGCCTCGGACTGATACAGCCCAGCGTCGCGCACAACGGGCAGAATGTTGAGCCAGGTGGAATCGACCGGCATGCCCACGCCGTCACCGGCAACGCTGCCGCTGCCGAACGTCTTGGCCGAGTGCAATTCCCCCGAGACGTAAATCAGACCCCCTCCGGCATCGCCAACGAACTTCGTCATCATCTCGGCCCAATCCTGTCCCATTTGCCGCAGGTCCGGATCGAACAGCAACAGGACGTCGTATTGATTCATCTCCTGTTGCGTGGCGGGCAAACGACGAATCGGGCGATGACCGACGTGCTCATATCCCTCGCCAGCGCTTTGCAGCCAGGAAGCGAATTCCAGTGCCTTGTCCCGTAGCAGGGCGTTGCGCAAAAACTGCACCTCGGGGGACGGTTCGCTGGCGATCAGCAGCACGCGGATTTTCTGCCGAATGACTTTCACGCTGGCCGTGGCCTCGTTGTCGGCATCACTTAATTCGGAACCAACATCCGCGACCCGGGCGCGAAAGTCGTACTGCCCCGATTGCTCGGGCGTGAAACGGAATGAGACCCGGCTCATGGCGCCGGCCTCGCCGAGCGTGATTTCTTCGGTCCCCACTTCGGCCCAGGAGCCACCTTCGGCACGCTGCTCGAGCGATATCACGGCCGACGTGCCCGCTAGTCCATGCGCTTCAACGATGGCGGCCAACTCGATCGGATCGCGGACGAAGACCACAGGGCTGGTGGCGAGCTCGACGAGTCGCACGTTGCGCGGCGGCTCGTCGGTGGCGATCGCCAAGACATGAATCGGCGCGCCCAGCTTACCGGCCTGGGCGGCAATCTTGCGCGGATCTTCGCCGGTGTTCGAGCGGCCGTCGGTCAGCAGCAGCACGCCGGCCAAAGGATGTCCCCGATGCAAGGCCAAAGCGTTCTTGAGCGCGTCGCCGAGGCCCGTCGAGCGTCCGATGGGGCGCAGTTCTTCGCCCAGCGTGTCGGCCTGAATATCAATCGGCTCAAGGTTCGCGGCAAACCGATACGGGGCGAGAACGCGGCCCGCCGTGAGCGGCCCGCGCAGTTTTTCGACCGCTTGCGCAGCGATCGCCGCGCGGCTCTGCTCACGGAGCGCATTGATGTCGGGTTGCCCGTCGGCCGTGAGCAGCCCCACGCCGCGCGCCGCCTGGCGAGCTGGTTCGTCGCTCGAATAGGGGTCTGCCAGTGACATACTTTCGGAGTTATCAACCAGCAGCAACAGGTGAGAGTCGACCTGCTCTTGCTGGGTTACGACAAGCACAGCCTCGAAGAGCATGAGCAGGACGCCGCCCAAAACAACGGCGCGCAGCGCAGCCAGCGTCAGCCGTTGTCCGAAGCGCAGCGAGCGTCCCTCGTAACGATAGAGCCACCAGATGCCGGCCAAGCCGAGTAGAGTCAGCAGCGTCACGGTGACAGCCGCCAGTCCGTCCGGCAGCGCTTCGAAGGCGAGTGACCACCGTCCCCGTGGAACCGAGTCCGCAGGGGCGTCGATGCCCAGCAATCGTGTCAGTGCTTGTTGGATCATAGGAGACGTCGACCGGCCCGCCGCCGGCCCGAGCAGTTTATCGTTGCCGGCCGGCCCAGGTGGCAAAACACGTTTCGATAATCAGCATTACGAGCATTCCGGAGGCCAGTGACCGCCAGACCTCCTGGCCGCGCAGCTCCACCGGATCGTCGGCGCTCGAAGTTCCGCCGATGATCTCTGGTTGCAGTCCGCTCCATAATTCGCGCAATTGCTCCGGCTCAATTCGGTCGAGCTCCGCTTCGCGAACGTCGGGGTTCACGGCTACCAGCTCGGTGTGAGATTGTTGCTTGGCATCCTTCCAAGTCAGGCGATAGATGCCGGCGCGGCGCGTCTGAGCATACGTCAGCGTTTGAGTTTCTCGGTTGCCGGTCGCGGCTGCCTCATTTTCCGCTTTGGCAATTTCGGTCGTAACCGGTTCCGGCGCGGCGCCGCCGGGAACTTCGACGCTGGGGCCAACCGCCTGTTCGCCCGGCGCGAGGGATAATCGAATTGGTTCGCCGGCGGTCAACTGGTGCAGGCCGGCGGCGCTGCGTGCGATGCCCGCAGCCGCTTCGCGCATCGCCAGGACATAGCTCGGGTCGGTGGGCCAATCGCTCCATTGCCGATCGGCGGCGATCGTCCAGAGCATGACCGTGCCGGCGCCGAATGTTTTCATCAGCGCCGCGGGTGCCGTGCCTGCGTTGTTCCAGCGCGCCAGCGTAATGGCTTCGGTTTGATCGGGGGATGATAATTGAAACCACTTGCGGATACGAACCCGTTCGAGCACCGCGGGGTTGAGCTGCAATAGAGCGTCCAGAGGACCTGCCAAGCCTGGTTCGACCAGCAGCCCTGTCAGTTCTTCCTCGATGGGCAGGTCGAGCGCGGCGGGCAGCAGTCCAGTGCCCGATTTGTACAGCAACTGGTTGTAATTGCCGGTATCAACCTGGTCCCCCAGGAAGACCATCAGGCCCATGCCCGACTGCACCAGGCGCGCCAGATCGTCGGCCTGGGTCGAAGAAATAACAGGCACATTGGCGAGCACCAGTAAATCGGGAGGCGCGGCATTGAGCGTGGCCAGGTCGGTATCAGAGATCACTTCCACCTGAAAGGCGTCTGCCTCGCCCATACCGAGCGACATCGCCAGCCCGAGAAAATCGACCTCGCCCGCCAGTGGTTCGCTGGACGGTTCACCGTCAACCAGCACGATGCGCAGCCGCGCTTGCGTTTTGGTGATGACAAAGCGTTGATCATCGCCAGGCAGGTCATCCTGCGCCAGCTTGAGCGACACAAAGTGAGAGCCTGCCTCCTGCAGGGTGGCCACCAGGGGCCATTGTGCCGTATTGCCCGGAGCGATCGAAGGCAGGTGAACCAGCGTCGGTTTGCCATCGACCAGCAGCGTGGCTTCGGCGCCCTCGAGCGACTGACTGGTCGAATTGTGAATGAC
>CAMFLN010000489.1 GCA_945957305.1 uncultured Planctomycetaceae bacterium
GCTTTTCGGCACATAGCTGGCCGCGCCGCGCTGCAGGGCTTGCACCGCGATTTCCTCGTTCCCTTTCGACGTCATGAGGATGACGGGGACAAACGGATGGCGCTCGCGAATCGCCGTCACCAGTTCCAGTCCATTCATCTCAGGCATGATCAGGTCGGTGAGTACCAGCGAAGGCACCGATTCGCGCATCATGTTCAGCGCCTGCGTGCCGTTATTGGCGTACGACACGGTCAGCTCGGCGTCCTGTTCGAGTAATCCTCCGACCAGGCGGCGATCCACGGCGGCATCATCGACAACGAGCACGTTCAGCATGAGAGTACTTTCCTCGCGGGCGAGCACGCGTCTCGCGTTCAAGGGGTGATGAGTTCTACCGCCTCTCGATTCTCTGCACCACGCGTCACGACGATGAGCACACCGCCTCGATCTCGGCGGGTAACTGCACCAGGATACGCCGTAACGATTCGTGGAATTCGGACAGCACCGGAAGTGCTTCCTCCACGTGTCCCTCGCGACCATGAGTTTCCAGCACAAACGCCTGATCCGCCAGTTGGGATGCTCCTAGATAACGCAGCGACGCTTTGAGCGTGTGGGCCGCCTGGCGCAGCGTCGCGCCGTCCCCAGCCTCGCCCGCTGACTGCAGCTGAGCGAGTAATTGCGGCGCTTCCTGCAAAAACGCGTCGACAATCTCGCGCAGCAGCGAACGATCGCCCCCCACGGTCTCGAGCGCCACGCTCCAGTCGACGGCGCTCTGAGCCGGCGCACACTGCTGCAACGTGGCGTCGATTGTCGCAAACAAGTCGTTGCCGCGAATCGGCTTCGAGATGTAACTGTCCATCCCGGCCGCCAAGCAGCGCTCCCGATCCCCCGTCATCGCGTGTGCTGTCATGGCGATCACGGGCAAGTGTGCCGTTCCGCGGGCCTGCTCTTGCTCGCGCAGTGCCCGCGTCGCATCCAAGCCGTCGAGTTCCGGCATCTGCACGTCCATCAGCACCAGGTCATAGGGCTCGCGCTCGATGGCGGCAAGCGCCTCGCGGCCGTTGTTGGCTACGCAGACGCGATGCCCGCGCCGTTCGAGCAAGCCGACCGCCAGCTTCTGATTCACCAGGCTGTCCTCAGCCAGCAAGATGTGCAGCCGGCGCGCGGCGGGCTCAATTTTTGCCGCTGTTTCTGGTGGGGCAGCGGCTGTCGTAGGCGCCACGGCCGTTACGATGGCATCAAACAGTTCGGATTGCTTGACCGGCTTCATCAAGTACGCCGTCACGCCGAGCTTTCGACAGCGCGCCACGTCGTCCGGCCGGTCGCCGGAGGTGAGCATCATGATCAGTGCGCCGCTCAGGTGTGTGTCTTCCTTGATCCGTTGCGCCAATTCGAAACCATCGACGTCAGGCATATTGGCGTCAGTCAGCACCAGGGAAAAGGGAGTCCCCGCGCCGGCGGCCTGGCGCAAGAGCGACAGCGCATCGTCGGCTCCCGTGGCGCTCACCGGCGACATGCGCCAGTTTCGCAACATTTCGATCTGAATCCGCCGATTCGTGGCGTTATCGTCGACGACCAACACGCGCAAGTTCTCGAGCGCCGGCGTGACGCTTGTCTGCGGCGCAAGCGGCGCCGCCACGGCATGGCCAAAGCGCGCCGTGAAGTGGAAGGTACTGCCGGCTCCCTGCTGGCTTTCGATCCACAGACGTCCTTGCATCAAATCGACAAGCGCCGAGGAAATGGCCAGCCCGAGCCCCGTGCCACCAAAGCGGCGCGTCGTGGAGGTATCAGCTTGTTCGAACGCCTTGAAAATGACAGCTTGCTTTTCCGGCGGAACACCGATCCCGGTGTCGCGCACGGCGAAGTGCAGCTGGCAGCCCTGGACGTCACTGCTGTCGCGGGTCACGGTCATCACGACTTCACCATGATCGGTGAACTTGATCGCGTTACCGACGAGATTGATAACCACCTGCCGCAAGCGGTTCGCATCCCCCAGCACCACGCGCGGCACGTCGCCGACAAACTCATGGGCCAGTTCCAGTCCCTTTTTGTGAGCCCGCACGGCCAACGACTTCATGGTGTCGCCGACACTCTCGTGCAGATCGAACGGATGGGGATCAAGATCGAACTTGCCGGCTTCGATTTTGGAAAAGTCCAGCAGGTCGTTGATGATCGACAGCAGCGAGTCGGCCGAGTCGAGAACTAACTTCAGGTATTCGCGTTGCTCGGCGGTGAGCGGTGTATCGAGCACTAGCTCGGCCATGCCGATGATGGCGTTCATCGGAGTGCGAATCTCATGGCTCATGTTGGCCAGAAACGCTCCCTTGGCGCGGTTGGCCGCCTCGGCCGCTTCCTTCGCCTCGCGCAACTCGGACTCATAACGCTTGCGCCGGCTGATATCGTGTAGAAACGCATGAAACAGGTGCGTCTTGCCCAGCCGCACGGGAGTGATTGCCGCCTCGACCGGAAATTCGCTGCCGTCGCGGCGCATCGCCGTGATTTCGATGCGTTTATTCAGGACAGAACCTTGGCCGCGGGCTAGAGTCTGCTGCAGGCGGTGCCGATAAACGTCGCGAAAACGTGGCGGCACAATCGTTTCGGCCACCGAGCGCCCCAGTGCTTCGTCGCGCGGCCAGCCGAAGACCGCTTCGGCCTGCGGATTCCAATCGATGATTCGTCCCTCGTGATCGATTCCCACGAAGGCGTCGTAAGCGGTGTCCAAGATCAGCCGCGTGCGTTCGGCGTTCTCGCGCAGCTTTTCCTCGACGCGTCGCCGCGCCGAGACGTCCCAAAACATTCCCTGGACGCCGCGCACCTGCCCGCCGGCCGTCAGCACCGGCGACTTCAAAACTTGCACGTAGATCACTTCGCCGTCGGCACGCTGGTGCTCTTCGACATCCTCGAGCACACAGCCCGTCGTCAGCACCTGCTCGTCATCACGGCGGTACTTTTCGGCCAGTTCAGGGGGAAAAAGGTCGGCATCCGTCTTACCTTGCAGATCGGCGAGCGGCCGCCCCAGGGTTTCGCAAAAGCGGCGATTCGCAAAAATGATTCGCCCAGCGCTATCTTTGCGAAAGATGCTGAGCGGCAAACTTTCGACCAGCGAATGATAGAGGGCCTCGGAGTCGCGCAGCGCCTCCTCGACCTTTTTTTGCTCATTGACGTCGCGAAAGAAACAGAGCGACGCGGGACGTCCCTGCCAATCGATCATGACCGAGTTGATTTCGATCCACAGCAGATCGCCGCTGGCCGTGAGAAAGCGAAATTCGTACTGATGCGGTATATCTTCGCCGCGCAACCGGCGCACGTACCGGTCGACGACCAGCGCGCGATCTTCCGGGGCAATGACGTCGGTAAAGGGGATGACCGCCAGCCGCTCGGCATCGTAGCCGAGCATTTGCTGTAACTTGGGATTGAAAAACTTGATCACGCCATCCTGGGCGACGCAAATCGCATCGTTGGCGTTTTCGACCAGGACGCGATATTTTTCTTCGGAATCGCGCAGTGCGTCTTTGACGCGGCGCCACTCGCCCGAGTCGAAATGTTCTGCTGGCTGACTCGCGGTGGCCGACGATCCGACCGGTGAGGTGTGCAAAGAAGCCGCCTTCCCCGGGGGCGCGGCCGGCGCAACAGGCGGTTTTCCAGTGGGTTCAGTTCCTTCACGGCGCCGCCGGCCAAAGCTGAACGCGGCGCAGCCCACGAGCGTCACGGCGAGCGAGAGCCCGATAACTGCGGGAACAATCGGGGAGATCATGAGCCCCTCGCTACTCGCAACCGGCTCTGCCCTTCGGCGGGCAGCCCACGCATCTGGCCATTGACCGCTGGCGAGGCAATTCTTTCGTCGCAACGACCCCTGATAATTGCGAAACGCCCGTGCTCCAATTTCGCAGACCGCTCGGGCGTGTCAACAAAAAACCACGCCTCACGTGCTCTGCCGCAGACGCCGGACTAGCCGGTCGCGGGGCTCCGGATTCACGCGTCTTGCGCCGCGGCGGCCTCCGGACGGCTGGCTTCTTGCCACATCAGCCACGCGGTGGGGACGATGACCAAACCCATGCCCGCGAGCGCGAATGGACTGAACGAGCGGGACCAGAACCTGTC
>CAMFLN010000490.1 GCA_945957305.1 uncultured Planctomycetaceae bacterium
CACTCGGGGGGCAGCCACATGGGCGTTAGCAGCATTTCGGCCAAATCGTTCAATAGCGGCATGAATCGCAACCTCTCGACGTTCAAGAATAGCAATTTTGCCAGCAACAAATTCAATACGAATCAGCTGCAAGCCACGAAGCTGAACAATTTCAGCAACAACACCTCGAACGCGTTGAAAAACACCATCAAGCCGATCAACACCATCAAGCCCAAGTTCCCGACCGGCAACACCGGCATCGTCGGGGCGACGACGCTGAACAAGGCGAACTTCAGCAAGGTGTCACAAATTGGCAAAAACAACACGGTGACAAATGGCGCTGCACTCCTGCACAAGAATCACATCGGCAATCCTTTGTCGAACGCAAATCATAAGCTGCCGGCGAAGTTCAACATGCCGTCGCAGGTTGCGAACTTCAACAAGAATGGCAATTCGCATCACCACCACGGCGGCTTCCCCTGGTATCTGGCGTTGCTGCCGTACGGTTTTGGCGGCTACGGCGGATACGGTTGGTACGGCAATTCATACGGTTCTCCGAACTATATCTACTCGCCTGTGGTCACGTCACCGGTAGCCACACCCGTCGTCGCCACAAACAACGTGCCAGGCATCGACTTGCAATTGACCGATGTGCGGATGGTCGACAATGGTGATCCATCACGGCAAATCGGCCCGCTGTACCGCGTGAGCCTTCGCAACGTGGGCTCGACTCCGGTGGATCATGACTTCAACGTGGCCCTGATCGCCGCGGACGATGCCGATCTGAACGGGAACTTGCCGACGAGCGAAAGTCGTGTCCATCCGACGAACACAGACGCTGTGATCAACGTCGACGTACGGCTGCCAGCCACGGCTTTCTCGATGGGTCCGGACAAACACAGCGAATTCTCGAAGTTGTTCGTCTTCGTCGACAGCCAAGGCGAAGTGACCGACGCGAATCGCGACAACAACGTCGCCGGACTCGATCGCACAAACGTCCAACCAGCAAGTTAGGAAGCGTGCGAGCCGGGTGGTCGCCAAAGCTCCACGGCGGCCGCTCGGAAACACGCACCGTGGGAGTGGGGTGGGATGAGGTAGTAACGCCGCTCCTGTGAAACCCTTCCTGCCCTCTCCCGCCTTCTGGTTGCAACAACTCAATCAAGCCGGACGAACCTTGATGGATCGTCCGGCTGATTTTTTGCGCTGCCGCAATCGCAGTAAGAACTATGCCAGCGAACCGCTCGTCAGACCCGGCACACCGCGATCCATCCTCCGGCCCTGACGCTTTCCAAAAGCCACGGCCACTTGAGCAATCCCTGCCGCTCGATCGACAGCGGCAACAGTTGTTCGACCGTGAAGCCGGCTTTGCGTAGCTCCCCCACGAACTCGCGGCGTGTGAAGATATGCAGAAAGAAATTCGGCACGTCGTGGTAGTCGTAGAACTTGTCACCCGCTTCGACGTCGCGGCGCAGCAGGCTCTGGGCCCAGTTCGCAAACAGCCAGCCACGGCTTTGCGGCTGATACAAGTTGGACCAGCGATTGTGCACGTGCACGACGAAACGGCCTCCAGGCTTCAAGATCCGTCGGACGTGCTCCAGAAACTGCCGCCGGTTCGCACGACCACGAATCATCCCCAAAGTGCTGTACATCGAGATGCAGTAGTCAGCCGCATGGTCGCGGATCGCGTCCAGCTCGACTAGGTTGGCCAAGAGAACATGAATGGGCAAGGCCTGCACCGCGGCCTGCTGCGATAACTCCGCCAGGCCCGCGCGCGACAAGTCGACTCCCACGCACCGCAAACCGCGCCGTGCCAGCGGCAAGGCCAATCGCCCCGCGCCGCAACCGAGATCGACGACCAACCCCGGCGGGCTGAGAAGCTGTTCCAGCATCACTTCGTCGAGTTCGCGCCCAGCGCCGTGCGAAAACCGCTCGTCGTACGCGCGGCTCACATCTTCGGCTTGCGCATGCTCCCATGTGCCGCGAGTGACACCACGCGGCAAGCGCCAGTCGGGGAGTGGAGTTGAATCAGGCAATTATAACTCGATGCGCCGCAGTCGCAGGGCGTTGGCTATGACCGACACTGAGCTAAAGCTCATCGCTGCGGCGGCAATCATCGGACTCAACAGCAGCCCAAAGATGGGATAGAGCACACCCGCCGCGATCGGCACGCCCAGTCCGTTGTAGACGAAAGCAAAGAACAGGTTTTCGCGAATATTGCGCATCGTGGCATGACTCAATCGTCTGGCGCGCACAATGCCGCGCAGGTCTCCTTTGACGAGCGTGATGCCCGCACTTTCGATGGCCACGTCGGTGCCGGTCCCCATGGCGATCCCCACATCGGCCTGGGCCAGGGCCGGGGCATCATTGATACCATCACCGGCCATAGCCACGATGCGCCCCGCGTCTTGCAAGCGGCGAATTACAGCATTTTTTTGCTCGGGCAGGACTTCGGCCTCGATCTCGTCGATCCCCAATTGGTTCGCCACAGCTTGCGCCGTCGCGCGACTGTCCCCCGTGAGCATGACGATCCGTAAACCGTCGGCGCGCAATTGATGCAGTGCCTCGTGACTTGACTCTTTGATGGGATCGGCCACTCCGACCAAACCGGCGAGTCGCCGCTCGACGGCTAGAAACATCACCGTTTCGCCCTGTCCTCGCAACTGGTCTGCCCGCGGTCCCAGGGTCGTTACATCAACTCCCGCGGCTGCCATCAGCGCGGCATTTCCTAACCACACTGGCTGACCTGCGACCGTGCCCTTCACTCCCTGTCCTGTGATCGACTGAAAATCTTGCGCGGGATTGAAGGTAACAGCTCGATCGCGGGCTGCGGTGACGATGGCCACGGCCAGCGGATGTTCACTGGCGACTTCGAGTGCGGCCGCCAACGCGAGCACGGTGTTATCATCGCCGCCCTCTGCCGGCACAACGTTCGTCAGGCGCGGTTTCCCTTCGGTCAGCGTGCCCGTCTTGTCGAGCACCAAAGTATCGACTTTTTCGAGCCGCTCGAGCGCCTCGGCATTGCGAATCAACACGCCTGCCGTGGCGCCACGACCCGTGCCGACCATGATCGACATGGGGGTTGCCAATCCCAGCGCACAGGGACAAGCGATGATCAACACGGCCACCGCATTCACCAGGGCATAAGCCAGGCGAGGTTCCGGCCCCAGGAGACTCCAAATGACAAATGTCGCGATCGAGGTCAGCGCGACTGCCGGCACGAAGTAACTGGCTACAACGTCGGCCAGCAATTGAATTGGCGCGCGGCTACGTTGAGCTTCGCCGACCATTTGCACAATCTGCGCCAGCAATGTGTCGCGTCCGACACGCTCCGCCCGCATCACCAGCGCCCCCGTGCCATTAACCGTACCGCCTGTGACATGGTCGCGCGGCCCCTTGGCGACCGGCACTGGTTCGCCAGTGATCATTGATTCGTCGACGTAGCTTGCGCCTTCGATAACGACGCCATCGACCGGAACTTTTTCGCCAGGACGCACGCGCAACCGATCACCGGGTTCGACCTCTTCGAGCGGCACGTCGTGCTCAGCCCCGTCATGGGCGATGCGACGCGCCGTGCGCGGCGCCAGGCCGAGCAGGCTGCGAATCGCGCTCGAGGTTTGGCTGCGAGCGCGTAGTTCCAGCACCTGGCCGAATAGAACCAAGGTGACAATGACCGCTGCTGATTCGAAGTAAGTCGGAACTTGTCCCATGTGCCCCCGAAAGGAGTCCGGAAACCATCCGGGCGCTAAAGTCGCGACGATGCTTTCCACGTAAGCCGTGCCGGTCCCCAGCGCGATCAGCGTGAACATGTTGAGCTGGCGGGTAACGAGTGAGCGCGCGCCACGGACGAAAAACGGCCAGCCCCCCCACAGCACGACGGGCGTAGCAAATATCATCTGCAACCAGGCCGAAGCGCGTGGCGAAAGCAGGTGGGCGAGCGGTTCGCCGGGAATCATTTCGGCCATGGCGACAACGAACACAGGAATGGTCAACACCAGGCTGATCCAGAACCGGCGGCGCATGTCGTCCAGTTCGGACGTGTCCTCTTCGGCGGCGAAATCGAGTGGCTCGAGCGCCATACCGCAAATCGGACACG
>CAMFLN010000491.1 GCA_945957305.1 uncultured Planctomycetaceae bacterium
GCGCCGGCGACCAAGGGCTGATGTTCGGCTATGCCTGCAACGACACGCCCGAGCTGATGCCGCTGCCGATCGCGCTGGCCCACCGCATTACGAACGAGTTGACCGCGGCCCGCAAACGTGGCGATGTGAATTGGCTGCGACCGGACAGCAAGAGCCAGGTCACGATCGAATACGATGGCAGCCGCGCCCTGCGGATCGACACCGTGGTTGTTTCGACGCAACATGGCCCCGATGTCAAGCAAGAAGAAATCCGCGAGTTCGTGATCAACCGCGTGATCAAGCCGGTGCTGCCGCGCGACCTGGCCGGCGGCGACATTACTTATCACATCAATCCGACGGGCCGGTTCGAGGTCGGTGGCCCGCAAGGGGACTGCGGCCTGACCGGGCGCAAGATCATCGTCGACACTTACGGCGGCTGGGGCCGTCACGGCGGCGGCGCCTTCAGCGGCAAGGACCCCACGAAGGTCGATCGCAGCGCCGCTTACATGGCCCGGCACGTGGCCAAGAACATTGTGGCCGCGAAGCTGGCCGATCGCTGTGAAGTGCAGTTGGCTTACGCGATTGGCGTGGCCGACCCGGTCAGCGTGCACGTCGATACCGAAGGGACGGGCAAGCTGGACGACGCCCGCATCTGCGAGTTGGTCCGCGACCTGTTCCCGCTCAAGCCCGGCAAGATCATCGAGTACCTCGACCTGCGCCGCCCGATCTACCGCTTGACCGCGGCCGGCGGGCACTTTGGTCGTAGCGAGCCCGAGTTCAGCTGGGAGAGCACGCGTCGCGCCTCGGAACTGGCCAAGGCAGCCGGTACTACCGCTGTTGCCGGCTAAGCAGCGGCCCAGCGTGTATCCGCAAATCGTCGCGTCGCGGGCACGTGTACCAACGCTTGCGCCGATTTAAAAACGAACAGGCACCGAGAATCGACCGCATGGATGGGCAGTCGAGCATCGACCGGCGGCAGCGCCTACCGTGGGTGGCAACGCTCGCGCAGGACTTGGCACTGCCCTTGGCCGGCGTGCTGGCTTTGACGCTCTGCCTCGTTGCACTGGTGATTGTGCAACGCCGCCTGGCCGGTGCCTTGGGGGCAGCCGAATCGCATGGCTGGCTGGCGGCTTGGACGGTATTGGCCGCCGTCTTGGCAGCTGCGACGCGCGCGGTTTGGTGCGCGGGGGATTTTCCGCGACGCCTTCCGACTGAGCGGCTGGTTCTCTTCGCGCCGATTGCTGCACTGTTAATTACTTCGCTCGTCTTTTCGACCCTGCATGCTCCGCCCGGCATGGTGGCGCTGGTATGGGGAATCGCGATTCTCGAAGAAGGCGTGACCCTGCGAATTTTCGGTCAACAGTTCAGGCCGAGGGGCAGGGGAGTGGAAACCGCCCAACGACGGCGCTCCCAGGAATCAACCAAGGCGCCACTGGCTGCAAAGCGACCAGCGAGCGCGTTGCTTCCCGGCTCAGAGACGCCCATGGCCGCTCCGCACGAGCGGCTTACGCAGCGCCTGGTGCGGGCACAAGCGGATGATGGCAATGATGAAATGTCGGGCCAGCTGGGAATGCGGCTGGCGGCGCGGCAGGTCAACGTCCAGTTTCATGTTTCTTTTTGCCCTCCTTTCGCCGGGACGCCGCAGCTCGCTTATCGACAAGTGGCCGGGCCCGCAGCACGGGTGAAGCTGGGGCAAGTGTTGCCGCACGGGGCTCGCTTTGACGTCAAGCTCGACTCGCCGCAGAATGAGGCGGCTCAAGTGGTCCTGGAAGTGCGCGCTTCGCACCCCGCGTCGAGTACGATCGCGACTTAACGGCATCCTGGCGTCGACAGGGACAGGGCGATTATGGCAAAATCCGCGGCACGGCTGGCGGTCTGCGCCCGGCGCTTGGTATCAACATCGAGAGGAGACTCCGCGTGGATTTGATCTATCGCTACGATCCGTTTCAGCCGATCGTCGTCAACCGCCCGACGAGCGCCGAAGAGGCCGTACAGGCCTTGGTGGATGGCAATCGCCGGTTGGTTGATCTGGTGGCGCGCATGCAGGCCGCGACGCTGGGCGAGGAAGGCGCCAACGAGGCCGTCATCCCGATCAGTCCCATCACGCTGGGCGTCCCGTTCTTTCCGGGCGCCGTGCTCGACCAGGAACCGTTTGCCATGGTGCTCGGCTGTTCGGACGCGCGGGTCCCGCTCGAATCGGTTTTCGACAAAAGCTTCAACGAAATGTTCGTGGTCCGCATCGCCGGCAATGTGCTGGGGACCGAATGCTTGGGCAGCTTCACTTACGCCGCGCGCAATCTAGGGCGCAACCTGAAGACGATGGTCGTGCTGGGGCATACCGGTTGTGGCGCCGTGACGGCTGCGGTGAACACCTATCTCGAGCCCAATGAGTACGCGGACGTGGGTTTTACCTACGCGCTGCGTTCGCTGGTGGATCGCGTGATGATCGCGGTGCGGGGCGCTGCCAAGGCGATTGCGCGCTGCTGCGGCGACAAGATCGAATCGCACCCCAACTATCGTGCCGCGCTGATCGAGGTGGCCGTATTCCTCAATGCCGCGATCACGGCGTTCGACGTCCGGAATGAAATCGGTACAGTGACGACCAAGAAGCTGCCCGTCTATTATGGCGTTTGCGATCTGCAGACGATGCGGGTGACGTCGTCCCCCGTCACGGCGACGACCACCAGCGGTGATCTGCGCCCCGCGCCGCATGATGCCAGCGCGTTCCAGGAACTGGGACGTGAACTGGTCGAAGTGCTGATTGCCAAGGGCGTGCTCGACTGAACGCGGCACATCCTGCTACTTCGGCGCCTGTTTCAGGAATGCCTGCAGCGTGCGATACCGCGCGCTGTTGCACCCGCTTGCCAGGGGCTGCTGGTGCCGCATAATTGAAAGCCTGCGGCGTCTGCCGCTGTTTTCCCTGGGAGCGAGCGACGATGGCCCGCTGGCCGCGACATACCTGGACGACGCTATACACCTACCTGGCGGTCTTTATCTTGTTTCCGCTGTGCTGCGCGCTGGCCTACGCCTGGGTCCGCGGTTGGCACTTTTGACTCAACGCTTCATCTGCCGATTCGATTCCTAAGCACCGTCAGGTTTGGCGGCTTTTACTTGGGGCGGAAGAAGGGATCATTGTCGGCGTCGCGGTGCCACTGATACTCCGTCAGAACCGCGATATTCGCAGCCACCTTCTCGCCGTAGAGCCGCGAGACGACCGCCAGGGACATGTCGATACCGGCCGATACGCCAGAGGATGTCACGCGGTTGCCATCATCCACCCAGCGAGCTTTTTCGATCCATTGGACCTTTGGACCATGATCGACGGCGACCTGGAAATAGCGCTTGTTGGAGGTGGCCTTACGGCCGTCGAGCAATCCAGCCTCGGCCAATATTGCCGAGCCTGAGCAGACCGACATCACGACCTCGGCCTGATTGCTGCGCTCCTTCAGCCAGTCGAGCATGGCGGGATTCTTGACCTCGGCCAGCGTTCCCATGCCGCCTGGAATCAGGAGTAGATCGAGCGGAGGGCAATCGTCGAAGCCGAAATCGGCAAGCACTTTCGGGCCTTGCGCGGAAGTCACAGGCCCGGCTTCCTGGGCCACCATGACGACCTTCAGGCCTTTGGTCACGTTGCCGAACACTTCTGCAGGTCCGTATACATCCAGCAATTCGAACATGGGATACAGCACGATGCCCAATGTACGCGTGGCCTTGGCTCCCGGCTGTGTCGCCGGGGCTTGCGCCCGCGCCACACCGCACCAGGCGCTGGCGATCATCAAGGCAAACAGCAGGATCATTCGACGATTCGAGGGGACACACGACATGATCGTTTTCTCCAGAAGCGCAGCGACAAAGTGGTCCAGGGTGGCTGGGAGGGACAGATCGCGGGATGAGAGTTTGCCGGCCGATTACTTCTTATGCGCCTTGTGGCAGGCGGCGCACGAACCGGTCATTGTCTTCAAGGCTTCCTGGGCGCCGGCCACATCTTTCGCCTCGATTTTCGCGAGCAGCGCGGCGCTGCCGTCGCGGAGCGCCGTCGCGGCGTCGGCCCAAGTTGCGTCGGGGCAGCGGCCATCGTCCATAAGCGTATAGC
>CAMFLN010000492.1 GCA_945957305.1 uncultured Planctomycetaceae bacterium
CGCTCGCGGCTTGTGGCACGGCGCGTCGCGCACGGGGCCGTTGCAGCGCCAAGGTGGCACGTTGGTAGATTCCTGCTCGTGTTGTTGCGCTTGAGCTATAGCGCCCCGAGCAAAGATTTCAGCCTGGTCCATGCTTGCTCGTGCGCATCATGGTCCGCTGGCATGGCATCCGGAGCGTCCCCCGTGCGTAGAAAGCCATGTTGCGCCCCGGCGTAGACGACAGGCACAAATGGTTTGTTGAGCGCGGCCATGCGCAGTTTAAGCTTGGCGACGCCCGCCGAGATCGTCACGTCTTTCTCGCCATAAAAGCCGTGTACCGGCGCTTGGATTCTCTGCAAGGTTTCGTCATTCGGCGTTGCCCCGTAAAAGACGAACACCGCAGACAACTCCGCATGATCCTGCCCGGCGTAGCGAAATGCTTGCGTCGCGCCCCAATCGAAGCCCACAAGGGCCGGGGGTTGATTCGCGTGCGGCAAGTCGCGTGCGAACGCGACGACCCCGTTCAGCTCCCGCATTATTTGGTCTGCCGACAAATTCAACAGTGCCTCGCGCACGGCGCCGCGCGATTCAAATGATTCTGTGGCGCCACGCTGGGGACCCAGTTCACTGAGAAAGTCCGGGGCCAGGACGGTCATGCCTGCGCCGGCCAGCAAGCAAGCCACGTGCTGTTCCCAAGCGGTCAGCCCGCGATCTTCGTGCAGTAGAATCACGGTTGGTGCTCGGGTGGCCCGCACGGGGCGCGCGACGAATAGTCGCAAGGTGCGTCCTTGGGGAATCGCGAACTGGTGCCACGCTTCCTCGATCGTAGGCGCGCCCGTAGCGCGCTCACCCGCCAGAGCCAAGCTGCCTGAAGACAGCATCAACGCGCCGCACATGGCAAGGGCACAGCAGAAGGTTCGAGCTTGCATCACGCGTTCCTGCAAAACAGTGGGGTGGGCGAGAGCGAGACCTGGGGCTATGCAAATATAGGTCGCCGGGATAGGAATGCCGGGGGCAGACTCCGGGGCTCGACAATGACTATTTTGCCGGGCGCTTGCCAGGAGCCGAGGGGCGCGCGATAACGACCTCAGATCCGTGACCGTGGCAATCCTCGGCTGCGCCAGGAGGCGATCATGTTTGGCGGACCCTCGCGGCGACGTTTTCTGCAGGCGACCACCGGGGCGCTCGCTGCGTTTGCAGACGGCGCCTATTTACGCGGACTCCCCTCGGTTTCGGCCGAGGAAGCGCAAGTCGATCCCAAGATTGTCCGCTTCCAGCCCGAGATCGAGCCTCTTGTGCGGCTACTGGAAGACACGCCGCGAGAGCAACTGATCGAGGAGGTTGCCGCGCGGATCAAAAAAGGAACCAGCTATCGCGAAGTGCTTACAGCGTTGCTCTTGGCCGGTGTGCGCAACGTGCAACCGCGTCCGGTCGGCTTCAAGTTTCATGCGGTGCTGGTCGTCAATTCGGCACACTTAGCTAGCTTGTCGTCGCCTGATGAGCTGCGGTGGCTGCCGATTTTCTGGGCTCTGGATTACTTTAAAGTCGCTCAGGCAGCCGACGTGCGCGAGGGGAACTGGACGATGGCGCCGGTGGATGAAAGCGCAGTGCCCACGGCGCATCACGCTCGCGAAGCGTTTACCCGCGCGATGGATCGTTGGGACGAGCAAGCGGTCGACGCGGCCGTGGCCGGACTGGCACGCTCGGCCGGCGCCAATGAAGTGTTCGAACTATTCGCACGCTACGGCGCTCGCGACTTTCGCGATATTGGGCACAAGGCGATCTTCGTCGCCAACAGCTGGCGCGCCCTGTCGTGCATGGGATGGCAGTATGCCGAGCCGGTGTTGCGTTCGTTGGCCTACGCCTTGCAGGATCGTGGCGGCGACGGTCCGCCCGACAGCGATGCGGCGGCGGATCGTCCCTGGCGAAACAACAGCGAGCTCGCCGCGCAGATCCGCCCTGACTGGCAGCAGGGAAAACTTGAAGATACGGCGACCGCCGAATTGCTCGCTGCTTTGCGAACCGGCAGCGAGACAGACGTTCCCCAACAAGTGGTAGCGCTCTTGAACCGTGGCGTGGCGGCGCAGTCGATTTGGGATGCTTTGCTCGTCAGTAGCAGCGAGCTGTTGGCTCGTTCTCCGGGCATCGTGGCGTTGCACGCCGTGACCAGCAGCAATGCCTTGCGGTTTGCCTACGAGGCCAGCGATAGCGACGACACCCGGCGGATGCTGCTGCTGCAGAATGCCGCGTTCCTGCCACTTTTTCGTCAGGCTGTCGTCGGCCGTGGCGGCAAGCTGGCCGACATTCAGTTGGATACGCTGGAACCGCTGGACCCCGCACCGAATGACGGCAGCGTGGAAGATATCTTTAGCGACGTCAGCGACGATCGATTGCGCGCCGCCAGGAAGACGTTGGCATACGCCCGCCAACACCCCGCTCCGGAGCAGTTCATCAACACGGCCCGGGTGTTGGTCTTCCTCAAGGGAAAGGACTCGCACGACTACAAGTTCAGTTCAGCCGTGCTGGAGGATTATTACCACATCTCGCCCGCATGGCGCGACCGCTACCTGGCCGGCAGCGTGTTCAATCTGCGCGGATCGAAGGCCGCAGATACAGCGCTCGCCGAAAGATCGCGCGCGGCGCTACGCGCGTGAAAACTCGTAGGTTGCGAATGCGAGGAATCGCTAGGGCTTAATTACCCGCTGCGGTTTTCTCACTTTTGGCGGCTTGCGCCAGCGCGCGCTCGATGACCAGGTGCTGCACCGCGATTGATTGCGCGACCTCGCGTGCCCAATAAGGGGGCACATGCCCGCCGCGCGATTGCCCGTACGTGAAGGGGATGTTGTTTTTCAGCAGCAATTGACAAAACCGCTGATTGCTAGTGATCAGCCCGTCGTCGGTGCCGCAATCGACGTAGATGTACGGCAGCTGCGCCCGGTCGACTTCTAACACGAGCTTGAATGGGTCATGGGCATCACATTGTTCCCGCGTGAGAAAAATCTTTCCTTGCGGTGTGCGTTCGGCCGGAGTGCTGAAGCCCGCGATCTGGATTTTGGGATTCAGGTCTTTGGACCACTCCCGGCGCAAGAACTCGGGCTGTTCGCCCTTGGCAACTGACTCGGCCGTGCGCTCGGCAAACGCCAAGGCGCCAGAATGGCTGCCGATGGTGCAGAATAAATCGGGGTGCCGAAGCCCCAGCGTCATGGCGCCGTAACCGCCCATCGACAGGCCATTGATGCCACGGCCTGCCCGCGTGGCGATCGTGCGGTAGTGACTGTCGACGTAGCCGATCAAGTCCTGAATGATGTAGCTTTCCCAATCGTTCTTTTGTCCCGCCGCGTTTTCTGCCCAGTTCACATACCAGGAGTTGCCAACGTCCGGCATGACGATGATCAGCTGATAGTTGGCTGCCACCTCGGGCACGTTCATGTACGCCCAGGCTGTGTAGTTGCTGGTCAAACCGTGCAGCAAATAAAGCACTGGGTAACGCGACGTCGAGTTGTCGTAACCGGCGGGCAGGACCAGGTTGAACTTCATCTTGCGACCGACCGATGGTGCATCGTGTTCAATGGTCGCAACCGGCAATTTGTCAGCCGCGGCACTGACGCCTACGAAGATGACACATATCTGCCAGAGCGAGACAAAGAAAGAGCGGCGCATGAAATACTCCCTGGCGTGGGCCGTGACGTAGGGCGTGCAAAGACCTGGTAATGCCGCCCATCCTAGCCGGCGCGTGAGACGGGTCAAGCAAGCAAGTCCTAGAGCGTGAGGCGGTCATTTTCTTTACCCCCGCCTGCCCTGGCGTTATAGTCGACAGGAGAGATTAGCCGATTTTTTGCCGTCCCAGGAAGGTGTCTGTCGCACTCCTGCCTGCGGCTGTTTGATCGGTAAGACCCTGCCGCCAATCCCGCCTCGTTTTCCCAGGAGCGGCCTCTTGCGTCGCCCAACCTCACCGCTGCCTGCCAGGCGTCTGCTCCTTACAACGCTGGCCCTCGCCATATGCCTGGGGCCGTTGTCCGGTGCACGGCGCGCGCAGGGCGAAGAGAGGCGCGAGCAAATCCCGGCGGTGACGATCTCCGCGGCTGACCT
>CAMFLN010000493.1 GCA_945957305.1 uncultured Planctomycetaceae bacterium
CACAACAACACTTATGCGATCGTCGGCAGCGTCAGATGTGTATAAGAGACAGATGACGCCCAGGTCAGCAGCAAGACCTTTTTGCCGCGAAAGTCCGATAAATGAACGATCTTGCCCGTCCGATCGGGGAGCGCGAAATCGGGAGCCTGGCCCGAGGATAGTAGCGAGCTTCGCACAAGTGGGATCTCGCCAAAGCTGAACACGCCTTGGTCCGCTTCCGCGACCAGCGGCTGCTGCAAAGTGCGCGCGAACTGAGATACGTTGAAGTAGGTGCGGCCCTCATTCTCGCGGACAAACCCCGCCGATGGTTCGCGATTGATCGGCAGGCAGATCGCGCCAGAACAGGCGCCCTCGGGCTTCAGTTGGAAATCATTGATGCGCGGCAGGTCATCGACGGCAACCCACAGGTTGCCAACGATCACTTCGGCATTGGCGAGTTCGACCGTTCTGTCCGGCGTCAGAACGGTAATCGTTTTGGCCCGGGCCTCGACGCTGAAGACTGCGGTGAGCACCAACAGGGAAATCAATCCTCGCGCGAGGGGGCGTGGCATGGCAATTTCTCCGACGTCAGTGTGAGCGTGTCAAAACGACGAGTTCCGCAATTACGGTTTCCAGACCGAATTCAAATCGTCCGAAAACTGCTTGCGAATGCCGTTATCCGTCAGTATATCCTCAGTCGAGTCGAGCAACTCCTGCCGGCGAAATACCAGCGTTTCGACTTCCAGCTCGGCAAATTTGAATTCCAGGAACTCGTCCTTGCTGTCCCGCACGAGTTCCACCAGGTGGGCCAGGTTTTTCACGGCGACGTCGTTCACTTTAGCCACCACGTGCAGAGCCGGGGAATCGTAACCCTTCGTCAGGCGATGCGAAAAGAACGGAGAGGGCACGACGACCAGCTCTTCCCCCTCGAACGCAGGCACGTCGTTAACTCGTGAGATCAAGGGGCTCTTCTTACCGGCCAGGAAGGCCAGATAGCGCTGATCATTGACCAACCCGCTGACCAGTTCCGCTGTCGCCGTGGAAAAGACCAGCGGGCCAAGGATGAAATACGAGGGATATCCGCCATCCAATCGCGGAATGACGCGTTTGCGCCTCGCGGCGACCGGCGCCGCGACCTGCAGGGTCTCGCCGCCACGCAACAGAGTCAAGGGCACGCTGCCGTCCTGCGCCAGCTGGGGCACATAGTAGGTGAACATGACTTGCAGGTCGTCTCCCAGGCGGACGTTGCCACTTCGATCCAAGACATGATCGCCGATCTTCGTCACCACGTCGCGCTGGTGCAGCGGAAAGTCCGCGTCCTCGGTCCGGCAACGCGTGATCATGCAGCCGCCCGCATCTTTGGGAACTTTGAGCCAGGTTCGGAGCGCGTCGTTTTCAATTGTCTGGAACTCTTCCCACAATTGTGGCTTGCCGTCGTATTTGCCGTCGGCGATGTCGGCGAGAAAAGTGCGCACCTCTTCGGCCGGAATCAGGTAGCCGATGTTGTCGGCGGTCGAGAGGCCGCTGAATGCGACGCCGATCACGCGACCGTCCGAAATCGCCGGACCGCCGCTATTGCCGGGGTTCAGGGCGGCATCGATCTGAATCCTTAACCCGGCGACGCCGTAGTAATAGGCCGTGTACTCGACGCGCGAAGAGATCCCTTCGGTCACCGAAATCTGGTCGCCGCCGACAGGGAAGCCGTACACGTTCACCGGGGCTTTGACGCGCGGCAAGCCTTCGTCGAGATTCAACGCCGGGCGATCGTTGAAAAACGTTTCGTCCTCGAGGCTGAGCACCGCCAGGTCCATCGACGCGGAAAACGCCACCACCTTGGCCGGGAATTTTTCGGCCGACTGATAAGGCTGGACGTAGATCTGGCTCGGGTAAGTCACGACGTGCGAATTGGTCAAAATCCGCTTGCCATCGATGACGAAACCGGTCCCCGAAATTTCGCGGAGCGGCGCCTTGGTCCACGGGCGCACGAAATCAGGAAGTCGCTGAGTGGTATGAATCTTTACGACCGACGGGCGAATGGTGTCCTGTTCCGCGACGGCTCGCGATTGGCCCAGCAGCAGTGCGCATAAGCCGGAGAGGAAGAAGCTCAACACAGGGCGCGCGGGGCCAGGCACGCCGCGTAGATATTCGGGAGTCACGTGTAGCAAGCCTGCTATTGCGTTAAGAAGGGAAACTCTGTTCCAGCGTGTGAAGCCATTCTGTGCTTTCTTGCGTCGGCACGCAACGGCGATGACTATTCTTCGCCTGGATGATAGCGCTTGACCAGTTGAGCTTGGATCTCGGCCGCTGTGAATGCAGCAGGCTTCAACCGATTGGCCGAGAACAGCGGCGCCTGGTCGCTGTAATACGCCGATCCAGGCACATCGCTTTCGCTGTAGGCCACGATCGTTTGCGCCCGCGGCGGATTGCTGAACTCGACGGCGAAAACAAAGCTATCGCCGCTATTGGCAACGAGCTTGTGGTCCTTGGCCTGGGCGAATTCCAAGACGCGAAAACACCCCATCGTCCCCGGACCTCCGCTGACGGGCAGGTCGACGGCGCCCTTGCGAATGCGGTGCGCTTCTCCCCACGCAACATCAAGATCGCCGTACTGACTTCTCACTTCTTCCATGGCTGTGCGAAAGGCCGCCACGGCACGCCGCGGATCCGCGATTCCACGGGGCGTTGCCGTCGGTTCGCTTGCGCTCCAGGGGACGGCGAAGTTGTTGGTTGCGGTGCGCTGTTTATTGAAATAGTGCTCCCACCAGGCGGCGAACAGCGTACCGCCACGGCTGTCGGCCGCTACCGTGTCGTCCCACGACTCGAGAACGCGGATGGCGCTGGAGAACTCGCTTGACGAAGCATTTTGCAACGCCACGATCAGATCGGCTTTGACGCGATCCGCCAGCAGCATCGCGGGGCTATGCTTGAGCGCGATCACCTCTTCGAGCGACAGCTTCCGATCGTTGTGGATTAATTGCAGGCTGTGCTGCGTGCGCAAGCTGAGGTCGTTCGCTCCAAAGTGCGCCGGAAACTTGGCAGGGTCCAAGAGGGCGTGCAGATTCGTCAGGTACGGCGGCGAATTGCAATTCTGCACGTAACCGCCAGCAGGATTGACCAGCTGCGGCAATTCGTTGGTCGTATGGATCCGCGTCCAAATATCCGCGGTCCGCCGCGCGGGCACTGGTTCGGCACGGTGCGCTGGGTGCGGCAAGTCAGGTACAGTGCCGTTCCAGATGAAGTAGATGTTGCCCTCACGGTCCGCGTAGCAAATGTTGAACATCGGCAGCGTGTTCATTGCCACGGCCTGGCGGAACTCGTCGAAATTCCGCGTTTGGGTCATCTTCAGCCATTGTTCATAAGGACGAAAATTGTCATACGCCGCATTCCGCAAGATAAAGGCCTTGGTCGCCGTGCGATGCACGACGGGGCCGAGCGGAGAGTGCCAAAAGGTACGCGAGCGAGAGTCATTGCCAGTGGCGGTGCGCACGCGGATCGTCACATCCTCGCGCGACAGGGGGACCGAACCTCCGTCGAACAGGTAATGGTCAGCTCGATCCGGATCGAGCTCGACCTCGTAGATCTCTTCCAGATCTGGCAGGTTCACGGTGTGCGACCAGCCGAGATATTCGTTCCAGCCGCTGGTCAGAATCGGTCGGCCGATAAACGTCGAGCCGTAGAAGTTCATCTTTCCCGGCACAATCATGTGCGCTTCGTAGTAGGTCGAAACCGGCGCCCAGGGCTGGTGAGGATTGCCCATCAGCAGGGCGTTACCGGACTGGCTACGACTGGGAGCGAAGGCCCACATGTTCGAGCCGAGCATTGTCTCGTCAGGCTCATGGTCGAACATCGCTGTTTTTACCCCCTGCGCCTGCAAGAAGTCCTTGAGAATATTTCCGCGATTGAAGGCGAATCGCATGACCCCCGCGACGCCGTAGGCGGCGATGTCATGCGCAGTGACTTCCGGTATCCAGGCGGGAAGCTGGTCCCGCTGCCGCGCGACAAAATAGTTCAGCCCCGCGGCAAAGCCGGTGAGCATGTCGCGATAATCAGGATCAAGGGTGTGGTACGACTCTACGGCCC
>CAMFLN010000494.1 GCA_945957305.1 uncultured Planctomycetaceae bacterium
CGGCTGATATACCATTGCTATCGATGATTGGCCGACAGCGACCCCGGCGTCGTTGATTCCCTCGACGAAGCTATTGTTGCCTCCTGGCAAAGCGCCGAGATCGGTTTTCGCTCCGTTGTCCCACAATAAAGCATGTTGCATTGTGTTATCGCCCGCTCTTCCTCCAACCTGCCCCAATTCGTTGATGGCCGCACCATCACTTAAGTTTGCAAATCCCGGGAGGGTTCCCAGCATCGTCATGCCATGTTGGCGGTCCCAAACGAAGCCGAAAACTCCATCCCCGTTGGCGCGGAAAGCGTAAATGCGCCGGGCGCTTTCCCTTCTTCCCCTTCAGGCGAGAAGCAGTGTCGATCCGGGCGAGGAAACTTCAAAAAAACCGTCAAAGTTATTAGTGCCCCCTCTCCTTACAGGGAGCGCCTTACCGACTGCAGTTGTCCGACGGCTGTCAGGACATACACCGTGCGATCTGGCCGGCGCCGTTAACTGTCTCTAGGGCGACGTTTGCCGCCCAACCGGGCGAAAGTTTTTCAAAAAGCCCTCGCGCACCAAGAGTCGCCAGAGGGCATCCCACACCTGCGAGAGCGGATCGAAAAATCGCTGTTCGACCACGCCCGCAATACGAACTAAAATAAACGCCCGATTGCTGGGGAACTCTCGCCTGTGGGGTAGGGACGTGTCGGTAGATCGCAGCGCGGCATGGTCTGACGTTTGGCACGAACACTCGGTCGCCGCTGCACGCGCGGGTTCGTTCGCGGCGCTGGGACAACTGTTCGACCACTACCGCGATTACTTGCTCCGCATTGCCGCGCAGGAACTCCCCGCAGATCTACGCGGCAAGATCGGCGCAAGCGACGTGGTGCAAGAGACGTTCTTGCAGGCAACCCAGGACTTTCCGCGGTTCGTCGGCCATACCGAAGCTGAGTTAAAAGCCTGGCTCCGGCGAATCCTCTTGAACAACGTGTTGGACGCTCACAAGCGGTTCACGACGCAAAAGCGTGCGGCAGAACTCGAGGTGCCCATCGATGTGGCTCCACACGCGGGCGCGGTTGTTTGCCCGCAACCACGCCCAAGCTCGCTGGCATATTCGGCCGAAATGCGCGTGGCAATCGAGCGGTGTATGGCTCGGCTGCCGGAAGATTATCGCCGCGTGATCGAATTGCGTACCTTTGAGGAAATGTCCTTTGAGGAAGTCGGTCGCTTGCTCGCCCGCTCTGCCGAGGCCGCGCGGCGTTTGTGGACACGTGCGATTCAAAGATTGATGAGGGAACTCGACGAGTGATTCACGGCGACGAATTCGACGAGCAACTCGCCGCGGCGCTGCTGGCGTATGAAACCGGCTCGACGTGCGAAGATCTCGGCGGCGACACGAGCACACCCCACAGCGAGGCGTTGCCGGCCCAGGTCACCGCGCAGTTGGCGCGCGCGAAAGCGTGCGTCGACATGCTGCGTACCATCGGCGCCGAACGTCGTCGCGACAAAGCCGTTGCGACGACTGCGCGACGCGCCGACCATGTGCCTGCTGACTTGGCACGTCGCACCTTGGGACGCTTCGAAATCCTCGATGAATTGGGGATGGGCGGCTTCGGCATCGTTTATCGCGCTTGGGATCCTGCGACGCAGCGTCCGGTGGCGCTGAAAATTCCGCGCCTCGAATCACTGGTTTCGGCGGACCTGCGCCGCCGCTTTGAACAAGAAGCGCAGGCCGCGGCCCGTCTCGATCACCCGCATATTGCCACCGTTCTCGAAGCCGGCATGGCGGGCGTGGTCCCTTATATTGCCTCGATCTACTATCCGGGCGTCACGCTCTCGACCTGGTTGCGTGAGCATCAGGTAACGATCCCTCCTCGCGTAGCGGCCCAATTCATCGAGCGGTTGTCCCAAGCACTCTACCATGCCCATCAACGGGGCGTGCTGCACCGTGACATCAAGCCCAGCAATATCCTGCTGGTGCCCACGGGGGATGGCGACGCGGCCGTGGTTTTGGAAACTGCACATCCCCGCCTGCTGGACTTTGGCCTGGCGAAGCTGACCGCCGAGACGCAGGACATGACGCACACCGGCATGTTGCTGGGCACGATTCGCTACATGCCTCCTGAGCAGGCGGCCGGTCGCACCAAGGACGTAGGCGCGGCGTCGGACGTGTACGCGTTGGGCGCTGTGCTGTATGAACTCTTGACCGGGGCGCCGCCGTTTGCCGCCGACTCGGACCTGGAAGTCTTGCGGCGCATCGAGACCAGCGAACCATCGCAACTTCGCTCGCGCGAGCGTGCTATCCCGCGCGATCTGGAAACGATTTGCCTGAAGTGCCTTGAGAAAGAGCCTGAGCGCAGGTATCCGACGGCCCGGGCGCTGAGCGAGGATCTGCAGCGTTTCCTCGACGGGCGTCCGATCCTGGCGCGTCGCCCCCTGCTCCTTGAGCGGATCAGCAAATGGGTCAGCCGCAATCCTGCCTTCGCAGGGTTGATCGCGGTGAGTGCCTTGGCGATGACCGTCTTCGTGCTTGGTCTCGCCTGGTCCAACGTGCGCATCAAAGCGCGGGAGCAAGCACTACGGCAGTACACCTACAACGTCGACATGCGCCTCGCACAGGAAGCATGGGACAACAGCATGCCCCAGGAAGCACGGGCCCTGCTGCAAAAGTATGTGCCGCAACGTGGCGAAGTCGACTTGCGGCGGATGGAGTGGCATTACCTGAACGACAGCTTCGAGCGCGACGGTGAAGTACTATTTAAGCAATCGATCCCCGTTCACTCGCTGCTCGTTACCGCCGACGGGCAGTTGGTTGCCACGGGAGACAACGCTGGAACGCTGCGTGTCTGGTCACGGGCAGGTCGCCAGCAATTGTGGGAACAAGGCGATCACGCACTGGGCGAGATTGCCATCACAGTCCCCCACAGCGGACGGCAATTGTTCGCTGCCGGTAAGGACGGCGTCATTCGTGTCTGGGACGCTGAGAGCGGCCGACCCGAGCGCGAATTGCGCGAGCATACTGCGACCGTAGCGGCGTTGTCCGTGTCATTTGACGACCACCATTTGTTCAGCGGCGACGCCGACGGCAAAGTCTTGATGTGGGATTTGCACGACTTCTCGGTCGTGAAAACCATCGATCGCCTGCCCGCGGCGGTGCGCTTTCTCGCTGCCCACCCGGCCGACGATACCGTGATCGTGGCCACCGCGGACGAGGCACATTGGTGGCGTTATCCTCTCGAGGAAACAGAACCCTATGTGGTCGTCAAACGGGGAGCAGAGGATACCGCCTGGCGACGTGGCGCCTTGCAGGGGGACGATCTCCACGTCCTCCACGGCACGCAGCAAACAGCCTGGAAATTGAACCACACAAAACTGCCAGGCTCCCTCGTGTACCGACTGGATGCGCGCGGCGAATTGCTCAGCTTCGCGCTATCTGCCACGGAAATGGTGGCGGGGCGCAGTGATGGCGGAATCAGCGTCGCATCATTGGGTACTGACGCGCGGATTGTCCGCTTGATGTACGGTCACGCCGGGCCCGTCAACGCTGTCGCGCTGCTCGACGACAATGATACGATCCTCAGCGGCAGCGAGGACCGAACCGTGCGCCGCTGGCAATTACGGGGCAGCTACGGCGCATATGCCGAATTAGTCATGCCAGATCGACCTCTGACCATCGATTGGCACCCGTCGAGAAAGTGCATCCTGGCGGCAATGTGCAACAGCGAGGTCGGAGTCGCCGAGTACCACGAAGGTTGGGACCATCGCACGCTATTTTCCATGCAGGGGATGCCGTCGTTCGTATTTTGGGATCATGACGATGAAATTCTCGTCATCGATGAAGATTCCCATCTGCGCCACTACGACACCCACGGGGCAGTGCTGCAGGAGTTTTCGCTACAGCCCGACGTCCATGCGGCAGATTTCGATCTGCGCAGCGGACTGCTGACGTACTACAGCGGTAGCGCTAACAATCAGCCTGGCGCGCTGTATCTGCTTCGCGCTGCCGACGGCGAAGTTTGCTGGCAGGTTCCGTTGTCGCACCGGGCTGTGCAGCTCCAGATCAGCGAATCAGGGCTGCTGCTATGC
>CAMFLN010000495.1 GCA_945957305.1 uncultured Planctomycetaceae bacterium
CCCCCGAGCGCGCTCGACGCGCGTTTGGCAAGCCGCCGCCTGGCAGCGTGCGGGCCCCCGGGGCTCCGTGGCGCTGTGAAGGTGTTGTTGCCCACCATGCGCCCGCGGGCGCGGTGAAACGCAGCAAAAGGAATCACATGCAGAGGTTGCAGGGGATCGCCGTTTCGCCCGGTGTGGCGATCGGCGAGGCACTCGTCATGGGAAACGAGGGATTTCGTATCCCTCGCCGCTTCGTCGCGCGCGACGCGGTCGATGACGAGTTGCGCCGCCTGGACGCCGCCTTCGAGGCGTCCATTCAACAGGTCGAGCGCAATCGCGACGCGGTCTCGTTGGAGCTGGGTCGCGAGTACGGCTCGATCTTCGAGGCACATTTGCAGATGTTGCGCGACGCCCGCCTGCGCAGCGAGCTCGATCAGCACATCCGCGAGCGGCACTATTCGCCCGAGTATGCCGTCAGCCGCGCGCTGCGGCGCTACGTGAAGGTTTTCCAGTCGCTCGACAACAGCTACATGGCCGAGCGCGCCACGGACATCCTCGATATCGAAAAGCGGCTGCTGCGCAATCTGCTGGGGCGGCGGCGCGAAGAGATCTCGTCGCTGACCTCACCGGTGTTGGTGCTCGCCCACAACCTGACTCCGAGCGAAGTCGCGAATCTTGACCGGCAATTCGTCCGCGGTTTCGCCACCGAGCGGGGCGGCTCGGGAAGCCACACCGCGATCGTCGCCCAGGGGCTCGAGATTCCGGCCGTTGTCGGCGTGGGCCCGTTTCTGACCGATGTCTCGGGGGGCGACCTGGTAATCGTCGACGGCGATCGCGGCCAGGTCATTTTGCAGCCGGACGAAGAGACGCTAGCCCGCTATCAGCACGACGAGGAACAGCATCGCACGCACGAGTTGCAGCTGGCAGCGCTCCGCGACTTGCCGGCGATTACGGCCGACGGAGCGCAAGTTGAGCTGTACGGCAACATCGAGTTTCCGCACGAAGTGCGGCATTGCTTGAGCCGCGGCGCCGGAGGGATCGGCCTCTATCGCACCGAGTTTTTGTACCTCGGAGTCGAAGCGCCCCCCGACGAAGAAGTGCATTTCCAGGCGTACTCGAACGTGCTCCGCGCGATGGGAGATCGGCCCGTCGTGATTCGCACCTTCGACCTGGGGGCTGACAAGGTGCCGGCCCAACTGGCGCTCGATGAAGAAGAGAAGAATCCCTTCCTCGGCTTGCGCAGCACGCGCTTGGCGCTGCGCAACCTGCCGATCTTTCGCACGCAGCTGCGGGCGATCCTGCGCGCCAGCGCCCTGGGCAATGTGCGCGTCATGTTTCCACTGATCGCCACGCTGCTCGAGTTGCGGCAGGCCAAGATGGTGCTGGCCGACGTGATGGAAGACCTGGACGAGCGCGGCGAGGCGTTCAATCGAGACATTCCCGTCGGCATGATGGTCGAAGTGCCTTCGGCGGTGCTGATGATCGAGCACTTTCTGGAAGAGGTCGACTTCCTGAGCATCGGCACGAACGACTTGATTCAGTACACACTGGCCGTCGATCGCAGCAACAAGGACGTGGCCGATCTATACAGCGCCAGCGATCCGGCCGTCATCAAGCTGATCAGCATGGCGATTGCCGCGGCGAATCGCCATGAGATGCCGATCACGCTGTGTGGGCAGATGAGCGCCAATACGACTTATACGATGCTTCTGTTGGGTTTGGGATTGCGGCAGATGAGCGTCGCCGCCGCCGCGATTCCCGAGATCAAGCGGCTCTGTCGGAGTGTGACGATCGACCAGTGCCGCGAAGTGGCCGATCGAGCGCTCTCGCTGGAGAACGCCCGCGACGTAACGAGTTATTTACGACAAGAGTTGAAGAAAGTATTGCCCGATCTGCTGGATTGATCGTGCGGCTAGACGGCCGCCAGGCGATCGGCGCTTCCCAAGGACAACTGTTTCGCGCTTCGGCAGTGCGAAGCACCATGAGTTGATGGTTCGACGACGAGTACGCATAAGATTTCGCAAAGAGGGTGACCTGCGCCTGATTGGCCACCTCGACTTGCAGCGCGCCTGGGAGCGGCTGTTGCGCCGCGCCGGCGTGGCGCTTGTGATGACCGCCGGTTGTCATCCGCGTCCCCGGATCAGCATGCCCGCCGCGTTGGCGATGGGCGAGGCGGGTCTGGCCGAAGTCGTGGAGGTGGAATTCTCGGGATCGAGCACAGTCGCGGAACTCCGCGCCGCCCTGGTGCGGCACGCCCCGGCTGGCCTGGTGCCAACGCATGTGGAAGAGCTGCCGCCCACTGGGCCAGCTGCGACTGCTTGTGAATTCACCTACGAGTTCCCCTTGCCCGAGGATCGCCAGCACGACACGACCAACCGCGTGGCAAGGCTGCTGGCGCAGCCCACCTTGCCCGTAGGGCGGGCAGGCGCTCCGGCGGTCGATTTGCGATTTCTGTTGGTCGCCGCCGAGGTCGCAGCCGGTGTGCTGCGGTTTCGACTGCGGACCAGCCGCGAGCGAAATCTACGTGCCAAAGATATCCTGTCCGCGCTCGGACTGGATGATTTGCGGGATCAAGGTCTTTATCCGATTCGCACCTCCGTGGTGATGGACTCATGACAGGCCCCGCTCCGCACACCGCGCACGATCGTCGTCGTCACCGCAATTCACGGCAGCATGCCGCTGAAAAAGGTCACGGAATGAAGCAGGAAATGTTAATCAACGTCTCGCAGCCCGAGGAATGCCGGATTGCGATCGTCGAAGACTCGGTCTTGGAAGAGCTGTACATCGAGCGCAGCAGCCAGGACAACTACGTCGGTAACATTTACAAGGGTAAAGTCGTCAATATCGAGCCGAGCATCCAGGCCGCCTTTGTCGATTTCGGCGTGGGCCGCAACGGCTTTTTACATATTAGCGACGTCGAACCGCAGTACTTCCGCCAAGGCGGGTACGATCCGACCAAGCCGATCGAAAACGGCGGCGGCCAGCGTGGCCGCAACGGCCACGGCGAGGACGACGATCACGGCGATGATGACCCGCGCACCGAGGATTCGCCACGCCATCGCAAGCGCGGTTTTCGCCCCGGCGCGCGGCCCCGCGTGAAGCCGCCGATTCAGGACATCCTGCGCCGCGGCGATGAAGTGTTGGTCCAGGTGATCAAGGAAGGGATCGGCACCAAGGGGCCCACCTTGTCAACCTATATCAGCATCCCGGGACGGTACCTGGTGCTGATGCCGGCGCTGGGGCGCGTAGGCGTTTCGCGCAAGATCGAAGACGACGATATTCGCCGCAAGCTGCGCGACGTCATGCTGGAGCTGAACCCTCCCAAAGGGCTTGGTTTCATCATTCGCACGGCGGGCATCGACCGTACGAAGAAAGAGCTTTCTCGCGACCTCGCCTACCTGCTGCGCCTGTGGAAAGTCATTGTGCGCCGGATCAAGAAGGCGCCGGCTCCGGTCGGGATCTACGAAGAAAGCGACATGATCATTCGTACGATCCGCGACATCTTCACCAGCGACGTCGATGCGATCTACATCGACGAGTCCGCGGCGTACGAACGCGCGAAGGAATTTTTGCAGATCGTCATGCCACGGTACGTGCATCGCCTGCAGTTGTACGAAGGTAAGGAACCGCTGTTCCATCGCTATCGCCTGGACGAAGAGATCGGCCGCATCCACCAGCGCGAGGTCCCGCTGCGCCAGGGAGGGTCGATCGTCGTCGACCAGACCGAGGCACTGGTGGCCATCGACGTGAATAGCGGAAACTTCCGGGCCGACGACTCGGCCGAGGAAACCGCTTACCAGATGAACCTGCTGGCGGCGCGGGAAATCGCCCGGCAGCTGCGCTTGCGCGATCTGGGCGGCGTGATCGTCAACGACTTCATCGACATGCGCAAGGAAAAACATCGCCGCGGTGTGGAACGAGCGTTACGCGATGCCGTAAAACGCGATCGCGCGCGCACGAAGATTCTCCGCACCAGCCCCTTCGGCTTGATCGAGATGACGCGGCAAAGGATTCGGCCGAGCTTGAAGCGGAGCGTCTTCAAGGATTGCCCTGGCTGCTCGGGTACGGGCGTGGTG
>CAMFLN010000496.1 GCA_945957305.1 uncultured Planctomycetaceae bacterium
CCTTCTCAATTCCGTTGTTGAAATCGACGGATCCTGCGGTCGAAGCCAGCGACTACGACGAACTGCGCAATCTGCATATCCTGGTCGTCGACGATAATGAGACGAATCGCGAGATTCTCTTCCGGCAACTCTCCTCCTGGCAGGTGCGGGTCGACACGGCCGCCAGTGGTGTGGCAGCGATCGAGGCACTGCAGCGAGCCGCGGCGGCTGGTGATCGAGTCGACCTGGCCGTCATTGATTACCACATGCCCGAGATGGATGGCTACGAATTGGTATGCCGCTTGACGGCTGACGAAGAATTATGCCGCACGCCGCTGGTGCTACTGACCTCGCTGGCGAATCCGGCGTCTGAGGAGTTGATCGCGTCGCTACCGCTGGCAGGTCGCCTGACGAAGCCGGTTCGGCAAACGCAGCTGTTGGAAACCATTCGCCAGGCGGCGCGAGGATGCTCGTGTGTGCGGGAAGACAATCGCTTGTCCGTGCCGGCCACACCGCGATCACACGCTCCGCTGCCGCCACAGGATCAGCGCCGTACACTTCGTCGTTTGCTGCTGGCCGAGGATAATGAGGTCAATTGCCTGGTGGCACGCGAAATTCTGGAAGCCGCGGGCTACCACTGTGATGTGGCAATCAATGGCCGCGAGGCCGTCAATCGCTGGCGCACAGGAGAATACGATGCGGTGCTGATGGATTGCCAAATGCCGGAGCTTGATGGCTTGGCGGCAGCGCGCGAAATTCGCCAATGGGAAAAATCGCAGGGAATGGCCGTGCGAACTCCCATCGTTGCGTTAACGGCGAATGCGACGCGCGGCGACCGCGACCTGTGCCTGGCCGCCGGGATGGATGATTACCTGACGAAACCGCTGCAGGCGGCGAAATTGGTCGAAATCCTTGATCGCTTGACCGCGGCGCGACATTCCACGGGTAGCGAGTCGACGTGCGATGTGTCTTCTCCGGTCGAGCCAGCAACGTCAGCAGTCGGGCGGCTCGCTGGGGAATCGGGCGGCAACGCAATTCCGATCGATATGGCGCACTTGCAGCGCCGCTGCTTGGGAAATTTGGACTTGGTGACGCGCTTGTTGCAGACGTTTGCCGAGCAAATTGGCACGGAGGCCCGGCAACTTACCGCAGCCATTCAAGAGAATCGGCTGGCCGAGGCGGCGAGCCTGTCCCATACGCTGAAGGGGGTGGCCGCCAATCTCTCCGCAGACCGACTGCAGCAGGTTGCAGGTGATCTTGAGCAAACCTGTGCCGCGGGCAATCAACTGCTGGCAGTTGCGGACGCGATGCGCATGCAGCGCGAAGTGGATCGTTGCCGGTACTTTCTCGATGAAGTGCTGGCCGAGGTCTAGGCACCGCGTGCCGGCGGTTTTTCGCGAGGCCGCAACGCGTCGCGCCGCGTCGTTCACGACCCGGCAAAAATTTAACCCAGAGACGACGCCGACCAAGAGTAATCGGGCGGGATTGGTGACAAGAAAGCAGATGTGAAACGAGCGGGGCAATCGATTCCGGCGCGGGAGCCGTCACTCAACCGATTGCAGTTCTTCTACCTTTCCCTTGCGTCGCACGTCGTCTCCGGGATTGTATGGGGGCGCGGCTGCGATGCCACGTACGTGGCCTGATTCTTGCCGCACGACGATCTTGAAATTTTCCTCCGAACGTTGGCCAACGGTCGCGTCGCGTCACGTGCGAGCGGTCCCGAGTTGTCGAGGTGGCGGACAGGCGTCGTTGCCGCCAGCGCACATGCGCCAGGCGTCTCTGGCCGGAATTGCGGCGCAGAGCGACATTGCCCGCGTGGCCTCTCATGCGGCCTCCTTCGTGAGTTCTGCAACATCGCCGTCTTCGACCGCCACGATCGATAAACGGTGGCGATCGGCAAATTGCACGACCTGCGGCTGATCGATGATGATGGTCCGGCCCGCTTCGACCGCCAGGCAGGAAGCGCCGGATTGCACCATCGTTTCCAGTGTTCCCAAACCGATTGTCGGCACGTCAAAGCGCATGTCCTGCTGCGGCTTCGCGACTTTCACGACGGTAAATCCCGGGGCGCAGAGCTTGCCGGCGCGGCGAATGCACTCGTCGGTTCCTTCAATCGCTTCGACCGCCAGCGTGGCACGCCCCTTCACGGTGACGCTCTGTCCGATGTCGAGGCGTCCCATCTCCTTGGCCATCTTCCAGCCAAACTCGATGTCCTTAACTTCGAGTTTCGACGGTGCACGGTAGGTAAGTTTTCCCAGCTTCACGAGTAGCTCCGGTAGGAAGTCGGTCGCCGGCGCGAAGGTGATGCCGTCGCGGGCGAATTCTTCAATGACGGTCAGCAGCAGCGTGTCGTCGCGACGATCTTTCTTGGTCGTGCCGAAATGAGGATAAAAAGCGCGAATGGCGCGCCAATCCGGCAGATGCTTGATCCACACCCAGGGCTGAAACAGCAAGAATTTATGAATCTTGCCGGCCATCGTGACGTGATGAACCTGGCGGTCGCGGAAGTAGCGAATCGCCCGGCCGATTTTCGCCAATCCGACCCAGGCAAAGTCATGGCTCAGCTTCGCCAGCGCCGGATCGGCGTGCCCTTTGACGCCCAGGGTGTAGACCTGGTATCCCTGTCCCGCGAGTGCTTCGGCAATGACGACCGGGTAGCGTCCCCAGCCGGCCAAGATGCCGACTTTGCGCGTTCCGGCGGGTAGTGTCGTTGTAGTCATGGTGCGAATAGTGGCGTGTCAGTCAAATTTCATGCGGCGTGCTTGCCCGCATGGCTTGCACCTTGCAGTGCGTCGACCGCGGCCTGCAGGGCTTTGATCTGGCGGCGCAACTCGGGAAGTTTGGCGATGGTGCCTTGAATCAGTTTCTGGTCGCGTTCCGGCGTGGCCGGAATTCCCAACATGCGTGCGCCCTCGGCCACATCGGCCGAGATACCCGACATGGCGCCGATCACTGCGCCACGGCCGATGTGCACGTGGTCGCGAACACCGACTTGTCCGGCCATCACGACATAATCTCCCGTCGTCGTGCTGCCGGCGATACCAACTTGCGAACAGAGCATGTTGTGCCGTCCGATGCGGCAATTGTGCCCCACTTGCACGAGGTTATCGATTTTCGTCCCTTCACCGATGACCGTCGGCCCGTAGGTGCCTCGATCAATCGTCGAGCAGGCGCCAACTTCGACCGCGGCACCCAATTCGACCCAGCCGAATTGGCTGGCCAGCTGGTGCCGGCCGTCGACAAATTTGTAACCGAAGCCGTACGCCCCTAGGATGCAGCCCGAATGAAGCGTGCAGTCCCGTCCGACGATGGTCCCTTCGTAGAGGACGACGTTCGGAAAAATCGTGGTCCCTGCGCCAACCTTGCAGCCTGGCAGGATCTGGACACCGGGATGAATTGTGCAACGGTCGCCAATTTCGACGTCCTCGGCGATGGTCGCTCCGGGATGCACGTCGACGTCATGGCCGAGTCGCGCCTGCTCGCTGATCGCCGCCCGGGGGCTGATGCCGATCCGCTTCGCTTGCCGCGGCGGGCGAAAGAGCATGACCAGTCGGCGGAAAGCGGCGTGAATGTCGTCGACTTCAATCGTGGGCAATTTCGCGCAGGGGACACCGCGCGGAACAATCGCGCCGGCGGCGGTCACATCGCCGAGGCGCGCGGCTTTATCGGCATTGTCGATCAGCGTGATTTCACCGGCCTTGGCATCAGCCAGAACTGCTACGCCGGTGACCGGAACTGTTGCCGAACCGTGCAGCGAACCGTCGACAAGTTGGGCGATGTCGGCGAGCGTGTAAGGCATGCGTCGGAGTCCTTTCCGTTTTGATCCGCGGCGCCGTTGCGGATTGTACGTCAGCGGAAGGGGTGGGCCGCAGAGCGAGTCGCCGCCTTACCCGGCCGTTGGCGTCCGAGCAGATTTCCCGTGGCACATGCGAGCTAGCACCATCCTGGCGGCTCATGAGCACGTGCGCGCTCGGGGATGCTAACTCTTTCGCCTAAACTGAGCAATATCGGTGTTTAGCCCAGGCCGATGGCCTGACCAGAGCGGCCGCTGGCAGCTAAAATTTGCGAGTCCCCGC
>CAMFLN010000497.1 GCA_945957305.1 uncultured Planctomycetaceae bacterium
CTTTGGTTCAGTGGCTGCGGCAAATGGCTTCACCGCGTCGGCACTACAGTCGCGACGAAATCTAAGTGGGACATGCGATGGACAAAGCACCACCTGTTGCCGCGGTGCGCCCCGGCGCGCGGCCGGCAATCGCCGCACTTCGGCGTGACACCTTTCCTAACAAAATGCCGCCGCTTGACAAGTGCGAATTCTGGCGGGGCGGCGCTCGCGCCGCTATGATTTTGACCAGAGAATCATTCATGCGTCGCGGCTGCCGCCCCTGGGGAGAAATGTCGATGGAAATCGAAGCAACGTGGCTCGGTCATGGAACCTGGTCGCTGGTGGTGCCCTGCCCGCAGGGGACGCGGACCATTCTGATTGACCCGTTTCTCAACGATTCACCCACCGCGCCGGTGAAAGCTGATCAGGTCGCGGCCGACTACATCCTGATTTCACATGGTCACTTCGATCATGTTTCGGACGCGGCGTCGATCGCGCGGCGCACAGGCGCACTTGTGATCTCGAATTTCGAGATCTGCACTTGGCTCGGCAAGCAGGGAATTGAGCGGACTCATCCGCATAACTTGGGGGGCGGGTCAACGCACGATTTTGGCCGCGTGCAGTTGACGCTGGCCCATCACAGCTCGATGTTGCCCGACGGCAGCTACGGCGGCAATCCCTCTGGCTTCTTGCTGTGGATTGGCGCGCGCAAACTGTACTTCGCCTGCGACACGGCGCTGTTCTACGACATGAAGTTGATTGGCGAAGAAGGGATCGACCTGGCGGTATTGCCGATCGGGGATCAATTTACGATGGGTCCTGCCGATGCGATTCGTGCCATTCAATTGATCCAGCCGAAGATCGTGGCGCCGTCGCATTACGATACCTGGCCCCCCATTCACCAGGACGCCGCGGCTTGGCAAGAACAGGTGCGCGCGCAGACCTCGGCCGAGCCGCGCGTGCTGGCTCCCGGCGGGAAAATTGTCCTAAAGGCCTCGTAAGCCTGGCGGGTATGACGTCGCGCGATGTACGGCGCGCGTTGTAACCCTCTACCGCCGCCGAGTTTCAGTCCCTGGCGAACAAGAGACGCCAGAACCGCCAGGGGGGACGGATTTCGACCGCTGCCCCGCGGGGGGGCGATGGTCTACAATTTGGGCATCACCAGGATCGCCGTAACCGGAACATTTCACAGCAGGGGGTGTCGTATGTCGTCGCTAATCCACATGCAAAACCATCGTCCAGTGTGCGTCGGCATCGCCGTATTGCTGGTGGCCGGCATGGCCACGCGCGCTCAGGCCGATACCGAGCTGCGGTGGAAATTCAAAAAAGGCGAGAAGACCCGCTACGAAATGAAGATGGAGCTGACCCAGGACACCAAGGCGGGCGACATGCCCTTCCAGGTGCGCATGAATCAGACGATGGACATGACCTGGGAAGTGACTGATGTGGGCGACGACGGCACCGCCACGATGAATCAAACCATCGATCGGGTGCGGATGGAATTGACGCTGCCGCAAGCTGGCCAAGGGCCGATCAAGTACGATTCGCAGCAACAGGAGAAAGCTCCTGGCACCGAAATGCTCGCCAAGATTTTCGACGCCATGGTCGGCAAGCCGTTTGTGATCAAGGTGACACCGCTGGGCAAGGTCGTCGACCTGAAAACCCCCGAGGCGATTCTGGCCGCGTTCAAAGGAATGCCGGCCGGGCAGGGAGGCATGTTCTCTGAGGATGGTTTGAAACAAATGATCAGCCAGAGCATGTTGCCCATGCCCGAAGAGCCCGTCGCCGTCGGCAAGACTTGGGAAAAGACGGCCGAAACGCAAGCGCCCCCCTTCGGCAAGCAGATCACCACCAGCGAATATAAATTCGCCGGCGAGGAAGAAGTCGATGGCAAGAAGGTGGACAAAATCGATCTCACCCTCGACATGAAATTCGAAGCCAGCGCCGATGCCAAGGCACGCTTCAAATTCAAGGACAACACCTCGGGCGGACAGGTGCTGTGGGACAATACTGCCGGACAGCCGGTCGAGTCGCAAATCACCAGCACGATGACATTCGAAATCTCGGTCGACACCAATAAGATCGAGCAGGGGAGCACGACCAAAAGCGTCATGAAGCGCGTCGGTTCAGGCGACTCGCGCGAACTGTAGATCGCTCGACTTTCCGAGCGTTGCGTATCACGGCTGTTGTCCGGCTGAGGCGTGGCTTTGCCTTTCGCCTTGTGTCATCTTCGGTCGTATCTTAGTGATCTGCGCCATCTGCGGATGCGTTCAACGTCCGTAACGACGGGCACTTGTTGATACTACGGGAGCGCGCCGGCAAAGCCGTGGCAAACGAACCCGGGTTAGGCGCCGCGCGGAAGATTCAATACGTCCCGCAAGCGATCTAGCAGCGGCCCTTGGTCAGGGTGGAGCAGCTGCCGAGCCGCATCGAGCGTGACGAATTCGGCGCGATCGACTTCCCACGATGCCAGGCGGGGTACGGCGTCTGCCGGGGCTGGTCCGGCGAAACAATAGATTTCCTTGCGGCTTTTTTTCAGCACGACCGAGCCCAGCGAAATCAGATCTGCAGTGGCCACTCCCGTTTCCTCCAGCACCTCGCGGCGGGCGGCCGTCTCCAACGCTTCGCCCGGCTCGGGCAAGCCCTTGGGGATGCTCCACGGCGCGCGGCGGTTGTAATTGCCCGAGGGGTGAACGATCAGCACTTCCAGCCCCACGGGCGAGTATCGATACAACAGCGCGCCGGCCGATTGCTTCATAGCCGGCAGTGTAGCAAGCCGGACGACAAGCCGTCAGCCGCAGAATGTACGACCAACAGGCCGATTCGCTGTCGCAGCCAGCGGTTTCTTTCGTTGCCGCATGACGATCGATAGTCCCACAAGCGCACACGCGCCAAGTCCGAGTGCAAGCGTCCCCGGCTCGGGCACGGTCAAGACATCGCTGACAAAGACACCTGAACTGCCGTCAGTGAACGAGGCCCAGAAAGCCACCTCACCGTTGTCGCTGAAACCGCTGGGGCGGCCGTCGGAGTTACCGCTGCCACCGAGGAAGGCAATGCCCGCCACGGTGCGGAGATCGCCGGGCGCGACTTCGAGCACGTCATGGGCACGCACAACTTCGCGCAAATGACCCGAGAAATCCGTCCCCCAGAGGCCGTACGTGCCATCGCTCACTTGGGCGACGAAAGCCAGTTGTCCTTGCCCGTTGAGCCCCCAAGTGGGCAAGTTCGTGGATGTAAATGGCTGTAGCGAAGTGAAGAGCAGACCGGAGGGACTGCCCGGGGCCTGCATCCCCGTCTGCGCAACGAGCTGAAGGTTTCCCGGCAAGCCCGACCACAAAGTGGAGTTGTTAGTGCCGTTGATGCCGGGGCCGGAGAGAGTCGCCTGAAAGGCAACTTCGCCTTGCGCATTTAAGAGCGGAATGCTTGTTCCGTTGACGGGCGAGCCGCTGAAGACGACACCGGGTGCTTGTCCTGGGGCCGGTGAATTAGGACCCATTACCATGTGCAATCCGGTGGCGTCGTTGAACCAGATTCCTGCGCCCAACGGCGAGACCGTGGCGCCGAACACGACGCTTCCCGAGGAGTTGATATCGGCGCTCGAAAAGGGACTGGGACCATTCAAAGAAATGAATGTGCTGCCGCTCGGCAGGCCCGGGGCGGGATCGCCCATCCGCGCGATGAGATGCAAGTTGCCCGCCGAACCTGACCACAGGCCGACGCGATTTCCGACAGTTACGCCGGTTCCCGCGAGCCCCGCCTGAAAAGCCACGTTGTCCGACGCACTAAACCCTGAGAAGACAAACGGCAAGACAGAATCAGAGTAGATGGCGCCGGCGGGCAGTCCGGCAGCGGGCTTCCCGGATTGCGCGACCGACACCAAGGCGCCGGCCGTTCCGGTCCAGATTCCGGTATTTCCATTGATCGCCCAAAACCCCGCATGACCGGTGTCATTGAGAAACGGGACGCCGAAGGTTCTCGTCGCCGACGAGCCGGAACTGAATGGTAGCCCCGGAGGATTGGGGGGCGATTTGTCTCCTTCGCGCACCAGAACGCTCGGTCCGCTGGCCGCGCC
>CAMFLN010000498.1 GCA_945957305.1 uncultured Planctomycetaceae bacterium
GGTCTGTACAATGCGGAGGATCTCGCTGCGGCACGTCATGCATGGTTGCCCGGCGCGATCGTAAACCCGATGGTGATTTTGATATCCGCCCTCTTTGTTCAGCGCGTTGCGATAGGTGCCGTCCGCCAACGTCGAGCCTTCGTAACGAATCGCGGCGAGCAGCACTTTGCGCATGTTGTCATACACCCGCTGCCAATCATCTGTGTTCAGGCGGTTGCAGGGGCGCGCGGGATGAATTTTGGCCAGGTGCAGGATCTCTGACGCGTACAGGTTACCGACCCCGGCAAGCGCACGCTGATCGAGTAGCGCGACCTTCACCGCACGACGACTCTCGCCCAGACGAGCCCGGGTTTCTTCCAGCGTGATCGAGAGCGCGTCGGGGCCGAGTTTCTCAGGCCCATAGAATTTATCCAGCTCGTTGGCGTCCAGAGCGCGAACCAAACCCAGGCCGCGACGGTCCCAGTACAGCAACTCCTCGGGGCGCGCGCCGCGCGACTGGAGTTGGATCCGCAACCGCAAATGTTCACGCGTCGGAGGATCGGCGAGCAGCACCAGGCCGGTCATGCGCGGCTCGAAAACTAGCGCGATTCCGTTGTCGAGCCGGACCACCACACGTTTGCCCAAACGATCGACGGCTGTGATCGTGCGACCGGTTAATTTGCGATCGAAGCGCGCGCCGGCCGGGGTCAACTGGATCGGCCGGGCCTTCGTACGACAACGTTCGACCTCGACAATGCGGCTCCCCACGATTGCCGCAATGCCGCGCCGCATCGTTTCGACTTCCGGAAGTTCAGGCATGCAGGTTCCTGAGATTGCAAAATATCAAACGGTGCCCCGAATTCGACGCGAATTGTAGCGCCGCACCAGCGCGACAATCAAGGATGTCCGGCAGCGAGAGCTTGCCGCACCCACCCTTGACCCCCTGCCCCGTGCGGCTGACAATCGACGTTTCCGCCGTGGCCCGACAGACGTGACCAGTGCTCGGCGTGAAACGGGAAAGGATCAGCATGCCTGCCACGACCCCTGCGAAATCCAGCGAAACAGCGAGCCGCCACGTACCTGACGCGGCCGGCCGCTTTGGCGTCTTCGGCGGTCGCTACGTGCCCGAGACGTTGATGCGGGCTCTCGAGGAATTGTCCGTCGAATATGACAAGGCCCGGCAGGATCCGCAGTTCCAGGCCGAGCTGTCCGACCTGTTCAAGTACTTTGTCGGGCGCCCTTCGCCCTTGTATCACGCCCGCCGGCTGAGCGAACAGTGTGGCGGCGCGCAAATCTATCTGAAGCGCGAGGACCTGAATCACACGGGCGCCCACAAGATCAACAACACGCTCGGCCAGGCCTTGCTGACCATGCGGATGGGCAAACGGCGCGTCATCGCCGAGACGGGCGCCGGCCAGCATGGCGTCGCCACGGCCACGGCCTGTGCCCACTTTGGTTTGGATTGCGTGGTCTACATGGGCGAAGAGGACATTCGCCGCCAGAAGCTGAACGTCTTCAACATGCGGATGATGGGGGCCGAGGTGCGTCCCGTCACCAGCGGCTCGCGTACCCTGCGTGACGCCATCAATGAGGCGATGCGCGAGTGGATGAGCTCCGTTGAGACGACGCATTACATCCTTGGCTCGGTGGTGGGCCCTCACCCGTTCCCCGTCATCGTGCGTGACTTCCAATCCGTAATCGGGCGCGAAACGATCGAACAATCGCAGGCCCAACTCGGCCGCTTGCCGAACCTGGTCGTGGCCTGCGTCGGCGGCGGCAGCAACTCCGCCGGCATGTTCTATCCGTTCGTCGAGCACGCCGAGGTGGAACTGCTCGGGGTCGAGGCCGGTGGACGATCAGTCCAGGCCGGGGACCATGCCGCGCCGCTTTCCTTTGGCGCGCCGGGGGTCCTGCACGGCAGCTACAGCTACGTCATGCAAGACGAGGACGGTCAGACCAGCGATGTGCATTCGATTTCCGCAGGGCTCGATTACCCCGGCGTGGGGCCGGAGCATAGTTATTGGAAGGACACCGGTCGGGTCCGTTACACGTTCGCCCGCGATGACGACGCGTTGACCGCGTTCGACACCTTGGCCCGGAGCGAAGGAATTCTGCCAGCGCTGGAAAGCTCGCACGCGATTGCCCAAGCGATCGCCGAGGCCTGCCGGCGGCCTAAGGATCAGATCGTGGTGGCCTGCCTGTCGGGACGTGGCGACAAGGACGCATTCGAGATCGCGCGGCTGCGCGGCGTAAACATCTCTTAATTTCAACACGCGTCGCGGAAACCCTGCAGGCGTGCTCTTCCGTCGAGACAAGATTGGCGCAGTGACCTTACGGAGCTTCGATGTCGGCGATTGATGACGTTTTTCGCAAATTGCGCCAGCAGAAGCGCAAGGCCCTGATGCCATTTCTCACCGCTGGCGATCCGGACCTGGAATTCACCACGCTCGCGCTCGCGGAAATGATCCGTCGGGGCGCCAATCTGTGCGAACTCGGAATTCCCTATAGCGATCCGATCGCCGACGGCCCTGTGATCCAGGCCTCCTACACGCGCTCTCTGGAACGCAAAATCAAACTCGCCCAGATTTTTGCCAGCCTGACCGCGGCGCGGCAAAAGCTCGCGGCGCCCGTCGTCAGCATGGTCAGCTATGCCATTGTTTTGCGTCATGGCCCGGCGGCGTATGTACGTGACGCCAAGACTGCCGGGATGTCCGGGATGATCGTGCCCGACTTGCCGGCAGATGAATCCGAGGAATTGTCGCGCATTTGCAAAGGGGAAGACTTCAGCCTCGTGCAACTGGTCGCTCCTACGACTCCGCGCGAGCGCGTGCTGCGGATCGCAGCGACCTCGACGGGGTTCCTGTACTACGTTTCGGTGACTGGTATCACCGGTGAACGGACCGAGTTGCCGCAAGAACTGATCGACAACCTGCGCTGGCTGCGCGGGGAGACAGATTTGCCAATCTGCGTCGGTTTCGGTATCAGCAAGCCGGAACACGTGCGCACCCTGGCTCCGGTAGCCGATGGCCTGATCGTGGGCTCGGCGGTCGTTCGACGCATCGCCGAGGCAGCCACCCGGCCGCGGGAACAGGTCCTCGCAGAACTGGGCGACTACGTGGCCAGCCTCGTTTCGGCACTGCAGTAATTGGCGGCTCCCGCTTAGCGCAGCTCGACCGCAGGGCAGAGCTGCCGTCCCCTTCCCGCTCGCATCGCGGGGCCTTTCAAAACTTCGCCGCGTTTTACGCTTAGCGCTCGATGGCTGGGGCGAAGTCGTATCCGCCTTGACGATTCGCCTGGCCCGCGTCTAGATTCCGACTGGAAACTGGCGAAGCTTGGAGAATAATTGAGTAATCGGCGCAAGCGCCCGATACGGAACATGACAAGACGGTCGGCTCGCCTGCGGCTGGCGGATGCCTGGCGAGCAGAGGAGAGCGAGGTATGGATCGCAGCCGCTCGCAAGTGTCACTGTATCAATTCTTCACGGGCATGACTGAGTACGTGTTTCAAACGCGGCTCGGCGTGGCAGACCCCCCGCTGGTCGAATACATCTCGGCCCTGCTGGCTCGGTTCATTCATACGGACGCGATCTACCGGATTCGCAATCTGTCCGGGCGCCGGTTGGAAGAGATCGCCGCCATGCTGGTCGAGGCCGAGGCGCGACAAGGAGACGCGCGGCGCGAAGTGCATCGCCACATCGGGGACTTCACCCTGTTCTGGACCGGCGTCTATCCCGAGTTTCTGCGGCGGATGGAACGCGAAGGACGCAGCGACCGATTGCTCGACTATCGCGAACAAGGCAAACGGGCGTATTTAATCGCCAGCACCCTGGAAAACGACGCCAAGCGTGATGAGAACGAAATCCTGGGCCGACTCAGTCATGAGTTCGAACTGTGCGCCTACGGGCTGAGCGAACTGCGGCGGGAATGGGAGCGCACTGATCCAGCCGACGGTGAAGATCGCCCGGGCCCCTGGATCATCAACTGACCGCGGCCCGCTGCCGGGAAGCTGGTACCGCTGGCGCGCGACGGGGTCTCACCCTCTCAGTTTGTATGACGCTAGCAATGGGC
>CAMFLN010000499.1 GCA_945957305.1 uncultured Planctomycetaceae bacterium
GATTCGCAGGTCGAGAAGTCACCGCGGATTACCTCCGATTCGCTGACCGAGATTCCCTTTCGCGTGAAACTGCTGGTGCGCTTCGCCATCAGGCCCGCGGCCACGGCGAAGGCCGGCGCCGACTAACCCGGGGTGCATCGCTGGTGTAGGGAGGCCGTCCGATGTCTGCCATGGAACATATCGCCGAGCTCGTCAGGTGGTTCCGCAAGGTTCGCACCGTCGTGTTGCCGTTCGCCGTGGCATTTGTCGCCGGCCATTTCACGTGCGCAACGGTAGACGCCGAAGAAGTGATGCCCAAACATGTAAACGCTGAAACTCTCAAGTCGGTGCGCGCCGGGCTCGATTATCTCGCCGCGACGCAAGGCAGCGACGGCGCCTGGGGGGATGAAGGGGGGCGCGCCTATCCGGTGGCCATCTCGTCGCTGGCCGGCATGGCGTTCCTCGCGCACGGCAATTCCCCAACGCGAGGTAAGTACGCGCCCCAGCTGCAAGCCACGATCGAGTATCTCTTGAAGTGCTCGCAACCTTCTGGCTTGCTCACCGGGCCAGGGCAAGATTCCGGACAGCCAATGCATGGGCATGGCTTCGCCTTGATGTTTCTGGCCTCGGTCTACGGCATGGAGACCAAAGAGTCGACGCGCAACCGGATCAAGGAAGTGGTTGACAATGCCGTGGCGCTGACGGCCAAGGGGCAAAGCGGCGCGGGAGGCTGGACCTATATCCCCGGCTCAGGGGACGAAGGTTCGGTGACCGTCACGCAAGTGCAGGGACTACGCGCCGCGCACAATGCGGGCTTCACCGTCCCGCGCGGCACGATCGAGCAGGCCGTGCAGTACATCGAAAAATGCAGCACGCCCGAAGGGGGCATTCGCTATTCCCTCAGCTCGGGCGGCGGCGCCCGGTTGGCGATCTCGGCCGCCGCGGTCGCCACGCTGTACAACGCCGGCGAGTTCGACGCCCCCGTCGCGGACCGCTGTCTCGACTACGTCTGGCGCAGCTTCAAGGCCACGGACGGCTGGAGCAAAGGGGGGGGACACGATTACTACTGCCAGCTGTACGCGTCCCAAGGGTTCTACATGGCGGGTGACAAGTTCTGGGACGAGTATTTTCCCAAGACGCGCGACGCCCTGCTGCAGAGCCAGGACAAAGGGGACGGTTCCTGGGCCGGCGACCACATCGGCAAGGCTTATGGCACTTCCATCGCCTTGATCATCTTGCAATTGCCCTACAAATACCTGCCCGTCTTTCAACGATGAAGCGGAGACTCCCGTGATTGAACAAGCACTTGATCCCGACCTGGCCGGATTGGACAAGCTGAAGCGTGCGCATCAGGCGCTGCGCGAGCAGATTTCGCAGGTGATCGTCGGCCAGGACGAAGTCATCCACCAATTGATGATCAGCATCTTTGCCCGCGGCCATTGCATGCTGGAAGGTGTGCCGGGCCTGGCCAAGACCCTGATGGTGAGCACACTGGCCGAATGCCTGTCGCTCGATTTCCATCGCATCCAGTTCACGCCCGACCTGATGCCCAGCGACATTACCGGCACGGAAGTATTGCAAGAGAATCGCTCGACTGGCGCGCGCGAACTGCAATATATTCGCGGACCGGTGTTCGCCAACGTGGTCTTGGCTGACGAAATCAATCGCACACCCCCCAAGACTCAGGCAGCCCTCCTCGAGGCGATGCAAGAACGGCACGTCTCGGCCGGTGGGCATCGCCACGCCTTGCCCGATCCGTTCTTCGTGCTGGCGACGCAAAATCCAATCGAGCAGGAAGGCACCTATCCGCTGCCCGAAGCGCAGCTGGATCGCTTCCTGTTCAAGGTCTTCGTCGGCTATCCGACCCCCGACGAAGAACGCCGCATCTACCGCCTGACCACCGGCGGAACCGCGGGCAGCACGACGAAAGTGCTGTCCGGCGAAGAGATCCCGGAGCTGCAGGCGCTCGTGCGGCGTGTCCCCGTTTCGGACCATTGCCTGGATTATGCCATGGCGCTGGTACGCAGCACGCGGCGCGGCGAACCCGGTGCGCCCGATTTCACGGGCAAGTGGATCGCCTGGGGCGCGGGGCCACGCGCCGGGCAAGCGTTGATTCTGACGGCCAAGGCCCGCGCGGCGCTCGACGGGCGTGAAACGGTCACGATCGACGATATTCGCGCCGTGGCTCCTCCGGTGTTGCGCCACCGGTTGGTGACGACGTACGCCGCGCAGGCCGAAGGGCATAGCACAGACTCGATCATCGAAAAACTGTTGGACGCCGTACCGGTCCGACCAGGAGTTGCTGCCGCTGATGGACAAATCGCCCAAGTATTCCGATCCTGAAGTACTGGCGCGGATCGCCGGGCTTTCCTTGCGCGCGCGCCAGGTGGTCGAGGGGACCATCTCGGGCATGCATCGCAGTCCGTTCCATGGCTTCGCCGTGGAATTCGCCGAGTACCGCGAATATTCGCCCGGGGACGACCTGCGCCGGCTTGATTGGCGCGTGCTGGGGCGGACCGATCGTTATTACGTCAAGCAGTTCGAGGAAGAGAGCAACCTGCGGGCGACACTCGTCATGGACGCCAGTGCCTCGATGCGCTATGGATCCGGCCCGCTGACAAAGTTCGACTACGGAGCGACATTGGCCGCGGCACTCGCCACCTTGCTCGTCGGCCAGCGCGATCCAGTGGGCATGGCGCTGTTCGACAGCCAGCCGCGGAAAATTATCCCCCCCGCCGCCACGCAAGCTCAGTTGGCCCGCATTATTGGTGAACTCGAGGAAGCGAAACCCGATCGCGAAACGGATCTGGGGCCGGTGCTGCGCACGCTCAGCGAGCAGATCAGCGGTCGTGGCCTGATCATCATCATTTCGGACTTGCTGACCGATTTGGATGCCTTTTACGACGGCCTCGCCCGGCTGAAGTATCGTGGCCATGAGATCCTGGTTCTGCACATCCTGGACCGCGATGAGATCGACTTGCCCTTCAACGACCTGGTGTTGTTCCGCGACATCGAAGGCCAGGAAGAACTGTACGCCGAGCCGTGGGCATTCCGACGTGCTTATAGCGCGGCGATGGACGAATTCATCACCGGCGTGCACGAAACTTGCGGCAGCCGGGGAGTCGATCACCTGCTACTGCGCACGGATCAGGAATTGGCCCGCGCCTTGAGCCACTATCTGCACAGTCGCGAACGCCTGCGCAACGCTGGCCCGCAAGGACGCTAAGGGGCGACTTTTGTCACTTCACATGTCAACACTCAGTGATCATTCTGGCGGCCGAGGCAACCTATGAGCGGCATCTCGTTCTTGCATGCGCCGCTGCTGTGGGGACTTGCTCTGGCCAGCGTGCCGATCATCATCCACTTGTTGTTTCGGCGTCGCTTCCGCCGAATCGAGTGGGCGCCGATGCGGTACCTTAAGCTGTCGATTCAAAAGAATCGGCGGCGAATTCGCATCGAGCAACTGTTACTGCTGGCCCTGCGCACCGCGATCGTGCTGCTGATGTTCTTCATGCTAGCGCGGCCGGTGATGCATGCCGCGGGGCTCGGCTCTTGGTTGGCCGGACGTAGTCGCACCAGTCAGATTCTGGTGATCGACGACTCGCTGAGCATGGGCGCGCGTGATGCGGGCCGTTCAGCCTTCGACCGCGCGCGCGAGCTAGCACAGGAAGTCGTAGCAAACGTCGGCCCCCAGGATCATTTCACCCTGGTGCTTGCCTCGCGGCCAAGCGTTCCGCTGTTGCGCGAGGTCGAGATTCAAAACGCCGATGAAATCCGCAAGTTGATCCTGGACCTGGGCGAATCGCAAACGTTCGTCTCGTGGAAATCCTCGCTCGACGGCATCGACGAATTGGCCACTTCCGGCACGCTGCCCCTGCGCGAGGTGACGCTGATCACCGATCTACGCCGCGCCGGCTGGAACGAAGAAATTCAGTCGCTGGCCACACATTGGAAAGATTCACAAGTCCGCTTGCGGATCCTCGACGTCGGAGCGGCCAGCAGCGAAAACGTATCGCTCGTCGATCTCAAGCAGGTCGATCGCATCTCGCTCTCCGGTGCGC
>CAMFLN010000500.1 GCA_945957305.1 uncultured Planctomycetaceae bacterium
ATCATCGGGTGCGTGGCGTCGTAGATCATGGCCGCCGCGGTCGGCGGCACATTCGGCAGGGCGCGGATAAAACGCACCACGCGCTCCTCGGGCGAAGTCCCCAGGCGATCTTCGGGGATCAAGGTCGACAAGCCCGCGTAACGCCCCAAATTGGCAAACGAGCCGAAAAACGCCGCCGTATCAGGCGCCGCGCTCAGCCGCGCAAAGCGACGCAGGCGTTCCCGCGGCAACCAGCGATGCAAGCCCGAGACGGCACGTCGCATCCCTCGACCGACATAGCGCGAATATTGTTCGAAGTAATGTGTGGCCAGATAGCGCTCGTAGCCGCCGAAGAGTTCGTCCCCTCCGTCGCCGGTCAGCACCACGGTCACGTCCCGCCGCGCCATCTGCGAGATGGCCAACGTCGGCAGCAGCGAGAAGTCGACGATCGGCTCGTCATAGTGGCGGATGACATCAGGCACATACGCTAACAGGTCGTTGGCCGACATCTGCTCGACGGTGTTTTCGACGCCTAAGTGCTGCGCCACTCGCTGCGCAAACTTGCTTTCGTCGAATTCCGAACTGGTAAAGCCAATCGTAAAAGTCCGTACACGGCCTCGCGCTACCTCGCGCATCAGGGCCACGACGAGGCTGGAATCGGTCCCGCCAGATAGAAAGGCCCCCAGCGGCACGTCCGACACCAGGCGCTAGCGCACGGCCAGGCGCAGCGTATCGTCCAGATGGTTCAGCAGGTCGTGCTCGCTGGCAAACTTCGGCGGTTCGCGCTGTGCAATCTGCGTCAGGTCCCAATAGGCGACGTCTTGTTCAATCCCGTCGGGCCCCACAACCAGGTAATGCCCAGGCCGTACTTTGTAAGTGTCGACCAGCAAACTATTCGGCGCGTGCAGGTAGCCGACCTTGATGTATTCGTAGATCGCCGCCTGATCGATCGACCGCTGCACATCGGGGTAGACCGCAATTGGGCGAAGCGTCGAGCCGAAGACCAGCGACCGTCCGGGCCGGTGGTAATAGAACAGCGGCTTCTTGCCGTGCGGGTCGCGAGCCAGCACGATGCGCTTGCGTCGCTCATCCCAGATGGCGATGGCAAACATTCCGTCAAAACGCGCGAAGCATTCCTCCTGCCACTCCTCGTAGGCATGGATGATGACTTCGCTGTCCGTCTCGCTACGGAACCTGTGCCCCCGGCTGATGAGCTCGGTGCGGAGGTCCTGGAAGTTGTAGATCTCGCCGTTAAAGACAGCCCATACCTGGCCGTCCTCGTTGGTCATGGGCATCCGCCCATTGGGGGACAGATCGATGATCGAGAGGCGCCGATGCGCGAGCGCCACGTTGTCCTTGACCCAAGTACCTGCGTCGTCGGGTCCGCGGAGGTAGAGTGTATCGCGCGACCGATCGACGGCCTGTTCATCGACCGGCCGGCCGTCGGGATTCCAGACGCCGAAGATTCCGCACAAGCCAATGACTCCCCGCAGATGTCCAGAAGGTCCCTACGTCCCCGATGCTTTCCCGTGCCCCGGCGAGACGCGGGAAACAGAACTATCAGAATCTTAGGCCGTGCTCGGGTCAAGCAACCGGGCGAGCGGCGCCGAGCACGGCCCAGTTGCGACGATCGCGCTAATTGTGCCGAATCCGTGCCGACACATAGCCAAGTTTCGTGGGCCGAGACTGGCCTCACCGGGGCTTCGTCCCAGCCCCCGCACCACAGTGCCCCGGCTGGACAGTAGAATGGCAGCGGGAACCGATGCCAAACTCTCCCCCGTGCCTGATCGCGCATGAAAGTCCTGCTGAATACCTCGACCTTGCACAAAGGGGGCGTGCTACAAACGTCGAGCGCGTTCATCTTGCAGACTTTGCGCCACGATGACGGCATCGATTGGATCTATGTGATGTCGCGCACCGTGGCCCGCGAGCTGGCTCAGTTTGGGGCTGAGTTGCCGGCGGGCTCGTTTGTTCTGGACGAATTGCCCAGCCACAGCAAAAGCGCGCGGCGCGACGTCGCCGCCATCGAAGCTGATGCGAAGCCGGATTGCGTGTTCACGTTTTCCGGTCCGGCTTATGTGCGTTTTCGGAATTTTCACGTGATCGGCTGCTCGAATCCATGGATCACGCATTCGACGCTGACCGCCTATCGCAGCCTGTTCCCCAAGGGATGGGTCGATAACATTGGACGCAATCTCTACCGGGCGTATTGGTTCATGCAGGCCGATGCCTGGGTCGTGCAAACCGAGACGGCGCGGCTGGGACTGGCCCGCCGTCTGCGTCGTCCACTGGAGCGCATCACGGTCATCTCGAACACTTGCGGCGAGCATTATTTGAATGCTCAGAGCGAAAAGCCCTTTCCTCAGCCGGGACAGACGGTTCGCCTGCTCTGCTTTTCGGCCCCCTACCGGCAGAAGAACCTCGACCTGTTGCCGCACCTGGCGCGCGAGCTGGAACGAGCCCGGCCGGATCTCGATTTTCGCATCGTCACAACTCTGCCGGCCGAACACGAGGTATGCCGCGAGCTATTGGCTCTAGCGAAACGCTTGGGCGTGGAAAACCGCCTCGAGAATCTGGGGCCCGTGCCCGTGGCACGCGGACCAGAACTCTATAAGTCTTGCGACATTTGCCTGTTGCCGACGCTCTTGGAAACGTTCAGCGCCAACTACCCTGAAGCGATGGCGATGGGGCTGCCCATCGTGACGACCGACCTCGGCTTTGCCCACGACGTATGCGATGATGCTGCCCTGTACTACCGGGCGCGCGACGCCCGGGCCGCCGCCGCCGTCATTTTGCAATTGTTATCGGACCGAAATTTGTGGGAGCGGCAAATTGCTCGGGGCAAGGAAGTGCTGCCCCGCTTTCCCACACCCGAGGAGCGGTACCGACAATACATTCGCCTGCTCAAGGAATTGCAGCCGGTCCGCGAGCCGGTCGCGGTGCTGTAAAAACTGCCCAAAACAGCGATTTTTTGCCCTTCGATCCTGAACGCACGCTCTCATGACTGAAAACGCGGATTCCACGTTGGCTGCGGCCAAGACGGGAAGGTCCCCTGACCCGTCGGCGAAAGTCGACAGCGACCGGAAGTTGAAGATTTTGCTCAATACTTCGACGCTGCGCATTGGCGGCGCTCTGCAGACTTCGACCGCATTCATCATCGAAGCCTTGCGCAACCCCGGCGACATCGAGTGGTCGTTTGCTCTCTCCAGCTCGTGCGCGCGCGAGCTGGAACAGTTCGGTGTGCCGGTGCCCGCGGGGGCCGAGATTTTCGACAAGCCGCCGACTTTCAGCCTGGCCGAGCGGCGCCGGCTGCTGGCCTTTGAAGAAAAATGCCGGCCGGACCTGGTGTTTACCTTTTCAGGACCGGCCTACGTCAAATTCCGCAATTTCCACTTGCTCGGCTGCTCGACAGGTTGGGTCACGCACTTCACCTGGACGGCCTACCGCAGCCTGGGCTCATTCAAATCGTATGGCATTTACGCGATCCGCTTCCTTTACAAATGGCATTGGTTTCGCAAGGCCAACGCCTGGGTGATGCAGACCGAAACGGCGCGCCAGGGGCTGGCCCGCCGGCTGTTTTTACCGCTGGAACGGATTTCGGTGATTCTCAACACTTGCGGCGAACGTTACTTGCAGAACCAGGGAGCGCGTCCCTTCCCGCGTCCCACGGCCGAGCAGCCGCTGCGCATCTTGTGCTTCTCGGCACCGCATAAGCACAAGAATTTGGAGATTCTGCCGGACCTGGCCAAAGTCTTGAGCGCACAACGACCCGATCTGAATTTCCGCATCGTGGTCACATTACCGCCGGAACACTGGCTGTCGAAAGAGATCCTGGCCCTGACGAAAAAAAAGGGGGTCGAGCATCTCTTCGAGAATCGCGGCAAGGTGCCGGTCGCCAATGGTCCAGACTTGTACCGCTCGTGCGACATCTGCTTGTTGCCGACATTGCTCGAAACGTTTAGCGCCAATTACCCCGAGGCGATGGCGATCGGGCTGCCGATTGTCACGACCGACCTCGATTTTGCTCACGATGTTTGCGATGACGCAGCCCTGTATC
>CAMFLN010000501.1 GCA_945957305.1 uncultured Planctomycetaceae bacterium
CGAGATTCCTCTACGTCTCGTGGGCTCGGAGATGTGTATAAGAGACAGCTTTCTACTTCATCGCCGAACCGCACTTGCGATCGCTAATGGCCTGCATCGAGGCGCGCTTCGACAGCCGCCGCCGGTAGTCGGCTCGATTTGCCTTTTCCAAAAACTCAATTCGCATAGTCACCGCACACATCGTCTTTCACATATCTCGGAGGAAAGTAAATCATGACGCAGGCAATCACTCCTCAGGAATTGGCGAAGCGCAGCAAGCAGGGGCAGATTATCCTGCTCGATGTGCGCACCCCCGCCGAATTCGAAGCCGCGCATGTGGGCATCGCGCGCAATGTGCCGCTGGAAAAATTCGACGCCGCCGCTGTGCTCGCTGCGCATGCCAAGTCGGGCGAGCCGCTGTACGTCATTTGCCAGGCCGGCGGCCGAGGCCGACAGGCTTGTGAGAAGCTGGCCCAGGGCGGCGCCGCGCAAGTCATCAACGTCGAGGGGGGCACCTCGGCCTGGATCGCCGCCGGACTGCCCGTCGTCCGCGGACGGCAGACGATTTCGCTCGAACGCCAGGTGCGGATCGCGGCCGGCAGCCTCGTGCTCACCGGTGTCATCCTGGCGCTCACTGTGCATCCCTACTTCATTGGGCTCTCGGCGTTTGTCGGGGCGGGCTTGGTCTTCGCCGGCATTACCGACACCTGTGGCATGGGCATGATGCTCGCCCGGATGCCGTGGAACCAGGTCAAGCCGGCAGCGGTGGCCAATGCGGGAAATGCATGCGCGAGCTAAAGCGTTCGCGAGTCTTTGTTGCTTAGCCGGGAGATACAACCATGAAACTTTTGATCGTCGGAGGGGTCGCCGGCGGCGCTTCGGCCGCAGCCCGGGCGCGCCGGCTGGATGAACAGGCGCAGATCATCCTGTTCGAGCGTGGGCCGGACGTTTCGTTCGCCAACTGTGGCATGCCGTACTACATTGGCCCCGAAATCACCGACCGTCAGAAGCTATTGATTGTCACGCCTGAGCGCCTGCACGAGCGGTTCAATATCGAAGTGCGCACGCAATCGTCCGTCGAAGCGATCGACCGTGCGGCGAAAAGCATTCGCGTGCGCGACCTACGATCCGGCCGGGAATATGTTGAAACGTACGACAAGCTGATCCTCTCGCCAGGGGCGGCGCCGATTCGACCGCCGCTGCCGGGCTTGGAGCTGCCGGGCATCTTTACGCTGCGCAACTTGCAGGACATGGACCAGATCCGCGCCGCGGTCGACGCGAAACCCCACGCGGCCGTGGTGATCGGCGGCGGATTTATCGGCCTGGAATTGGTCGAGAATCTGCGCAAGCGCAACGTCCCGACGACAGTTGTTGAATTGCAGAATCAGTTGCTGCCGCCGTTTGATGCCGAAATGACGACCCCCATCGCCCAGGAAATAACGGCGCAAGGGGCCACCCTGATTCTCGGGGACTCGGCCGAAGGGTTCGTGCCCCATGTGTCTGGGGTCGAAGTCCGCTTGAAATCGGGCCGCTCGCTACCAGCCGGCCTGGTTGTCTTGGGGGTGGGAGTGCGCCCCGAAAGCCGGTTGGCCGTCGAGGCCGGTTTGGAAGTGGGTCCGCGCGGCGGCATTCGGGTCGACGACCACCTGCGGACCTCGGACCCCGACATCTTTGCCGTCGGAGATGCCATTGAAATCAAGGATTTTGTCACGGGCGAGCCGGCGCAGGTACCGCTGGCCGGACCGGCGAACCGGCAGGGGCGCATCGCCGCCGATAACGCCTGCGGCCGGGACAGCAGCTATCGTGGCACCCAGGGGACCGCGATCGTCGGGGTATTTCAACGTTCGGCTGCGCTCACAGGCGCCGCGGAGAAAACCTTGCGCCGCAGCGGTCGCCCGTATCACAAGATTTACATTCACCCAGCCAATCACGCGGGGTATTATCCCGGCGCGCAGGGCATGACACTCAAAGTGCTCTTCGAGCCGCAATCGGGAAAACTGCTAGGCGCGCAGGGAGTGGGCGGAGCCGGCGTCGACAAGCGGATCGACGTACTGGCCATGGCCATTCAGGCGGGCATGACCGTCTTCGACCTCGAAGAAGCCGAGCTGGCGTACGCACCGCAATTTGGCTCGGCCAAGGATCCTGTGAACATGGTCGGTTTCGTCGGGGCCGGCCTGCTGCGCGGCGACCATCCACAAATCGCGGTGGATGATTTCCTTGCACAAGCCGAGCAATCGGGCGGCACGTCACAAGCACTGCTACTGGATGTGCGCACGCCGCAAGAATTTGCGCAGGGGCATATTCCCTCGGCGCAAAACATTCCGATCGACGTCTTGCGCGGACGGCTGGACGAATTACCGCGCGATCGCCAGATCATCGCCTATTGCCAGGTGGGAATGCGCGGCTATCTCGCGACACGCATCTTGCGGCAGTCGGGCTTTGACGTGGTCAATCTCAGCGGCGGCTACAAAACCTACGAACTGTTTCGGCCCCGCGCGCTGAATCAATCGTGAAACACGGCACTCGCGTCACGGTTGCTCCAGCAGCCGGCGTTCAGGCAATTTGAGAAACGTCAACACATCGGCCACGTCTTGAACGCTGAGACGTTGCTCAAATCCCTCGGGCATCAACGACTTGCCCGCGGCCTGTAGCTCTTCGATCTCGGCCCGTGACACTGTGTCGTCGTTCCCTTCGCCACGCCGCAACGTGACGGCCTCGGGCGTGTCACTGACCAGAATTCCTGTCAGGGCCCGGCCATCGCGCGTGATGAGCGCATAGCTCAGGTAATCGGGAGCTACCTGGCGGCTGGGATCGAGCAGATCACCCAGCAGCGTCTCCTTGGGACGTGCCGCGATTCCGGATAAGTCGGGGCCGACCTGACGCCCGAGCCCGAACATGACGTGGCAGGTCGAACAATGGGCCTTGAAGAGTTTGGCGCCTTGTTCGCGATTCCCCGCCAGATCGAGCGACGCTCGATAGCGAGTTAGCACTTCGTCTCGCGGCGCCGGCGCAGCCTTTTCGAACACGGCCGTGGCCCGCGCTGCTAACTTCGCATCACGTGACTGACCATACGCTGTGCGGATGGCCGGGTCGATTTCGACCGCGTTCACTACGTGCCGTTCGAGAGCCGCGACGAATTCTTGCGCGGCAACGGCCGATTCCAGTGCCGCCGAGCTCAGCAAGCGTCGCCGTGCCGGAGTGTACGAGCTCCACGCATCGAAAATGCTCCGCACCGTTTCAACACTAGCGCGGCGAAAGAGCACGCGGACAGCGGTATCGCCCGCCGCGTCGCTTGCACTGGACGTGGCCAACGGGAGAAGTCGAGCCAACTGCTCGGGCGTGCCAAAATCGCCCATGGCGCGCACGGCCAAGGCACGCTGCTGCGGTGCTGCCGAATCATCGAGCGCAAGTCGAAGTGCGGCGTCGAGCGTCGCGGTCAGACGCGAATCGGTCGTGATCGACGCCGCGGGCTTTCCTTGCCAGGCGCGCGCCGCGCCGGCGAGGATCGCCAACCGCCCCGGTAAGCTGCCCGGGGTCGCCGAGTTCGCCACCAATTGCAGGCATTGCTCCCGCGCCGCGGACTCGCCGCTGACGCCCCAGAGCTCTGCCAATTGCTCGATTGCAATGACTTGTACGTCAGTCGGTCGTGCCAGCCAGGCTGAGTTGCTCACGTCGAGCTGCTGCAAGAATTCCCCAGCAACATCCGCGGCGCTTGCCGAAAGGGCGCGCGTCAGCCATTCCGATTCGCTGTCGCGGCTCAGCGCCACAAGGGCAGGCAGCTTTTCAGCCCCAGCAACGGCTCCCAAGCTTCTGGCAAGTTGAAACCGCACGGCGGGATCTGTTTCGTGGTCCGCTCTGCGGAGCACGGCGCTGCGCAACGCGGGCGACTCCTGAAGCCTCCGCGCGGCGAGCAGTAACGCCTGGCGTCGCACCTCGGCCGCTGGATGGGCGAGACTCGTTAGCAACAACTTGTCATCAAGGGCATGCAGGCCCTCCAAAGTCCACAGGGCGTGCGTTGCGGCGCGAGGGTCGGCCGCGCGAGCCAGGGTTAGCA
>CAMFLN010000502.1 GCA_945957305.1 uncultured Planctomycetaceae bacterium
CTACAATCTCCGGTTGACTGCCGGCCAGATCGTTCTGTTCGCCGATATCCGCCGCCAGGTCAAAGAGTTGGGGCGGTTGGTTATCGACCTTCAGCAATTTGTAACGCTCGTTGCGAATCGCCCACTGCTTGCCGAAGCGCCAGTACAACTCGCCGTGCGGAGCGTCTTTGCTCTGTCCCGTGAGCAGCGGCAACAGGCTGACGCCGTCGACAGGCTTGTCCGTTCCCAGCTTCGCGCCCGCCGCGGCAGCGATCGTGGCCGGGATGTCGAGCGAAATGACCGGTTGCTCGGCTACGGTTGCCGCGGGGATATGCCCGCTCCAACGAACTAGAAAGGGAACGCGCACGCCTCCCTCCCACACCGTGGCCTTGCGCCCGTTGAGCGGATCATTGCGGCTGCCGTTGGCCGGAGGACCGCCGTTGTCGCTGATAAAGAACACCAGTGTGTCGTTGTCCAACTTGGCTTCGTTCAGTTTCGTCAGCACGGTACCGACGTTGTCGTCCAGGGCGCTGAGCATTGCTGCGTAGGTGCGACGCTTCTCGTCTTCAATCTTCGTAAAGCGATCGAGGTATTTCGCCGGAGCTTGTGCCGGCAGGTGCACGGCGTTAAATGTCAGCAACAAGAAGAAGGGATGCTGCTGATGCCGGTCGATGAAGGCCACCGCCTCGCGGCCGAAGGCATCGGTGAGATAATCGTCTTCTTGAACCACATCACGGCCGCGCAGGATGGGCTGTGCTTTGCCTTTGGCGCCGTCGGCGAAATACGCATGAGCACCGCCGAGGAATCCGAAGTACTCGTCAAAGCCGCGCTCTAGAGGGTGAAAGCGCGGGCTGGCGCCCAAGTGCCACTTGCCGACCAGCCCCGTCGCATAGCCGGCGGTTTTCAGCGAGTTGGCGATGGTCGTCTCGCTGAGCGGTAAGCCGATTTTGGCATCCGCATCGTTTTCCACCCCGCCAGGATTGAACTCGTGGCCAAAACGCTGCTGGTACCGACCCGTCAGCAGGCCTGCACGGGTCGGGCTGCAGTAGGGCCCCGACACATAGCCGTTGGTGAAGCGGGCGCCGGAGGCGGCTAGTGCGTCGAGATGTGGAGTGGGGATCTCCTGCCCACCGTGAAAGCCCACGTCGGCGTAGCCGAGATCGTCGGCGACGATGACCACAATGTTCGGTTGGCGAGTGGCGTCGCTTGCTGCCGCGAGCATAGCCGGCGACGTAAACCACACGTTCGTTATCGCGAAAAGCGCGGCATAGCGTACCGGGACGGTGAAGTGCCGAAAAAACGTTTGTTGATTCACAGTCGAACCCCTGAAATGAAAGATGTGTATTAATGGAGTTATGAAATCGTGAGTGTCGCCGAGATATCAAAAGTTTTGCGGCACGATCTCGCCGCTATCGCGCGAACCGAGCGCCTTCCACACGTCGACGTTGATTGAATCGTTAACGAAGCGCGAGCTGCCGTCGGCCAGTGCCAGGCCCACCCCGTTGACGTGCCGGCTGCAAGCAGTCACCGCGCCGCCGTTGGAATTCGGGCTGTTGCCGCGGCTGCAGCTCCAGGTATTCGGCGGCATGATGTGGGTGTAGCGTGTGGTCATGTAGTTGCCGTTGATCCAGTCGCGCCCGGCGAAAGAGGTCTGCGCGCTCGACCCGACCATCGTGGCCGGCGTGAGGGCCGAGCATTTTTGAAACAACGAGACCGCGGTTTTCGTCGTGCCGTTATTGGCGACCTGAAAAAAGTCGCTGATCACCTCGACAGAGTTGTCGTCTCCGTCGCCGCGGATCTTCTCGCTGAACAGAGCGGTATTCGATGTGCCATCAACAATCTGCGCCAAGCGTACGACGGCGTTGGTGACGAAGATCCCATTGTTCTGCTCCGAAGCCTTGATATCGCCGTCGTTGGTGGTCAGACCAATATCGTTGCCGGCATTCGCGCGGTAATTGTTCCGGCCCCAGGCTCCCAGCACCGCGTCGAACTGGTGGGCGCTCTGCGAGGAGTCCGTCATGCGGTCGACGGAGTCCGAGGGGCAGATAAACGTACTCACGCTAATGAACTTCTCGTCGTTGCTGCCGGTGCCCTTGCTGAAATCCATCTGCGCGAAAAGATTGCCCTGTTCGAGGTACGGCAGTAGACGAGAATGCTGGCTGTAGGTGTTCGGTTGCTGGCGCCCCATGGGGAACGTGTTGTTGGCGTCGTGAAACGTCAGCGCAGCCAGCGACAATTGCTTCAAGTTGTTCAAGCAGTGCGTGCGCCGTGACGACTCACGCGCGGCTTGCACAGCGGGGAGCAGCAGCGCGATCAAGATCCCGATAACGGCAATCACGACCAGCAACTCGACGAGCGTAAAGCCGGATCCGTGTCCATAACGGCGCGCAGCGGCGCGGCGATTGTTCCTGCGAGGCATCGTCGACTCCAGCAACGATTGCGGCGCCAACTTCCGGTGAACCGGTCAGCAGCGCTCCGAGGTAGAACGAGCTCCCGAAGCTCGGGTCGCCAACGTAAAGAACCGTTCCGCGAATCTGCGAAATGGTCCGCGCACGGCGGTTACATCACCGGCGTGCCACGCGTTAGCCGCAACAACATGCCCGGTCGGCAGGACAGCGGGGGAATCGCGAGGAAAAAATCGCGTCAGCCACGACCACGCGTCCGTGGAGTCGTGGCCGCGCGAAAAATGGCACACGGCGCGAGTATGACAAGGGAAAGCCAGTTAACGCGGGCGTGCCGGATGATGCTGAAACAGAGAGGTGAGACCTGCGAGACTCCTGAGAAGTCCGCGTGCCTCTGGGGATTCCAGTCAGCAACGCTGGTTGTTTGTTTTTCCCGGGAAATTAGGTGTTCCCAGGACATTGATCACAATTGCGATCAACGTAGACATGATTATCGGGGTCGCGGCACTTTTGTCAATACGGGCCCCCAAAAAAATTTCGCGCCCGCAGAAATCCTTCGCGGGCTTGTTTCAGAAAATTTGCAGGGACGACTTCTCTGAGAACTGCAGCGCGTCCAGGAGGAGAGCCCTACGGGCCCAAGTTAAAGCGAAAGGGAATGAATTTCGCAGCGTAGGCGTAATCTTCTGACCTCGGCACAGCGTGACTCTGCCACGAACCACATTCCCAGGAGCCGTCATGAAATTCGAACAGCCGAACCGCCGCGGATTTCTCCAGGCAGGTGCCGCCGGAGTGGCCGCCGTCACTTTGGCCGATGCGGCGCTGGGCGGCGAGGATCGCAGTGGTGATGCCGTGCCGACGCGCCCCTTCGGACGAACTGGCGAACGCGTCAGCTTGTTGTGTCTTGGGGGGCACGCCGCGACTAATCCGCAGCGCATGGAGGAAGCGCAAAGTCTGCGACTCATTCAGCGCGCCGTGGATGAGGGGATCACCTTCATGGACAACTGTTGGGATTATCACGACGGAGTTGCCGAAGAACGCATGGGCAAAGCGTTGGCCGCGGGCGGGCGACGCAACAAGGTTTTCCTGATGACTAAGGTCTGTGGCCGAACGGCTAAGGACGCCCAGGCCAATTTGGAGGACAGTCTGCGCCGTTTGCAGACGGATCGGATCGATCTCTGGCAGTTTCACGAAATCGTTTACGACAACGACCCCGATTGGGTTTTTGCCGATGACGGGGCTATTCAGACCGGCCTACAGGCGCTCAAAGAGGGCAAGGTTCGCTACCTGGGCTTCACCGGACACAAGGATCCCTCGATTCATCTGAAAATGCTGAGTAAGCCGTTTGAATGGGCGGCCGTGCAAATGCCGCTCAACGTCATGGACGCGCATTATCGCAGCTTTCAAAAGCAAGTCCTGCCGCAACTTGTCGAGCGAGGTATCGCTCCCCTGGCCATGAAAAGCTTAGGAGGGAACGGCTCGATCGTGACCAAGGCCGGCGTACCGGTCCAAGACGCGCTACGCTACGTCCTGTCGCTGCCGATCACCACCCTGGTCAGCGGCATTGATTCGGAAAAAGTACTCGAGCAGAATTTGCAAATCGTGCGAAATTTCAAGCCGCTCACGGACGCGGAGCGCGCCTCGATTGAAC
>CAMFLN010000503.1 GCA_945957305.1 uncultured Planctomycetaceae bacterium
TCTACGCTCTTTGCAGGCCTTAGAGATCGCTCCTCGCGATTGGTCGCAACGCGTCGAAGTCGAACAGGCGATTGAGCAACTTGCCGTTGCAGGGCGCTAGATTCGCAGCAGCCGGCAATTGTGATTAGCATAGAGTTTGCAATGCTTACAGCGGCCGATCCATCGCCGCGAACAGTAACCAAATTTGGGTGTTCTCATGTGGAAAGTCATTGGCTTTTGGACCCTTGCACTCTTGATTGTGGCCGCCGCGTCTTCTTCGACATTTGCCGAAAGATCCGAGGGAGGACACTTCAACGAGAAGGCGGAATTGTTTTCGCGCATTGATTCCAACGGCGACCGACGATTGAACGAGCAGGAATACGTCAACGAGAAGGCCGGCAAGAACAGGGCCCGAGCGCGACGCAACTTTATTCGCATGGACCACAACGGCGACGGTTGGGTTACGCAGGGTGAGTACGACCGGCACGAACGCAATTCCCGCCTGTGGCCGGGGTCTTAGTTCCATCTCGCCTGAAAGCAACGAGTGTCCCAGGGATCGTGAAGACACGATGCGGTGCGCACCTCGGTGACTTTCTGCGATCCAGGTGAGGTAGCGAGCGTTTCGCCAGCGTCCTTAGCGATTCAAGACGCACCTGCAGCACAACTAAGGATGGGGGTGGGGAAAGTTTCTCCACCCACGGTGCGGACTCCGAGCGATTCACTTCCATCGACGCACGGCAAGTAATGCCAAGCCGCCAAGCGCGGCGAGGATGAACGTCGAGGGCTCGGGCACGCTATGGATGATGACAGTCCAATTGTCATAGCCGTCGTGGACGGTGAAGCCCGCACCGACCGTGAAGCCGTAGGTATAGTAGCCTACCCCAATCGGAGCGCCTGACGCACTGAAGTCAGGATGTTGGCTGATGTCGATGCCTAGATTCGGCGGCGAGCTGACAAACTGGCTAGCGACTGCTAAGCCACTGCGGATAGCTTTGGGGTTGCAAATACGTTTGCAATCATGTTTTCGTTACTACAGCGCCGCGTCATGCATATTCTTGAAACCACATTTGGCGCGTGGCTATTTTGCATCGCCTTGCGCGGTACGCGTAAATTCGCCGGCAGTGGTTGATGGCTGGGAATGTCGCGTCACCGAGTAACCAGGCGCAAGAAAAGGGCATTTCTACCCTCGGGATAACATCACAGCCGGCGGATGTGAAAGCCGCCGTCGACGTTGATTCGCTCGCCGGTGCAGTAGGGCAGCGAGTCAGCGACGATCGCGCCAACGACGCGGGCCACATCTTCGGGCTGGCCCCAGCGACGCAACGGTACCAGCCCTTCCGCCAGCCGCGTATCGTATTTTTCCCGCACCGGTGCGGTCATGTCGGTCGCAATGATGCCAGGACAGACTTCGAAGACCTGGATGTTCTCAAGCGCCAGCCGATCGGCCAATAGTGCGGTAACGGCCGCCATGCCGGCCTTGGCGATGCAATAGTCGGCCCGATCGGTACTCATGGCGTAAGCCGAGATCGACGAAATATTGATGATCTTGCCGCTGGGGATGGTACCGGCGCGGACGAATTCGACCATTCGTCGCGCCGCGAGTTGCGCAAGGAAAAACGGGCCCTTTAGATTCGTGCCCAGTACCTGGTCCCAGTTCTGCTCAGTCGCGTCGAGCAGATCGTGTCTGCCCGGCGAAGTGATGCCGGCATTGTTCACCAGCACATCAAGGCGTCCGCCGAATTCGACGGCACGCTCGACCAGCTTTCGGCGGTCTTCCGTGCGCGAAACGTCTCCTTGCACGCTGATGGCGTGACCGCCCGCGCGGTGGATTTCAGCGACCACGGCATCCGCCGCGTCCTGGCGCGCATGGTAGTTGACCAGCACGACGTGGCCGCGCCGCGCCAGCTCGATGGCAATCGCGCGACCGATCCCGCGCGAGGCCCCTGTGACGAGGGAAACTAGTTTTTCGGACATCGCAGTTCCTTAACGCATAAAGCCGACATCTCAGACTAGCCGCGCGGATGTAGCTGTCAATTCGCCGCTGAGCTACGCGGTGCTTTGCTGCCGCGGTACACACGTAGACGCAACTTCAGCACCGGTGTCGCGGTATCTACGGCAGCGACAAAGTTGAATCGGCTGGCGGAACTGGCGGCGGCGTCTGATCGAACGGCACAGATTGCCCTTCGCCTGGATATATCTCTAAGCTCGAGACCTCAGGAAACATCGCCATTGTACGACGACGCTCCGCGTCGGTCGCGGACGACGGCAGAATAATCACATCGATGTCATCATCGCCGATCCACGCGCGCCAGCATGGAACTGAGGACGCCCGTCCCAACTGATAGACGTTGCGGTTATACAATGCCAACGTGACGCATGATTGCTCACCGCGACCTTCCCCGTCGACAACGCCTCCGCCTTCAATGATTTGTTGCCGCAGCATTTTTCTTGCATGGACTTTACGAGCTTCCCATACGACGAATATGCCCAACATGCTCAACACGACTAGCAGCATGCGCATTGAACTGCGAAGCCTTCGACGTTTTGGTTGAGTCGCCTCATTCATGCGGCCGATTATAGGCAACTTCGCAACTCCGCCGGCAATAGCAATGTTGGCCGGATACGCGCCGCGCGGGTTGATACCCCGCGATTCCCTGGGTTACAATCCCGCCAACGATTGTTCTGGCGCATTCGCGCGGCGGGCGAGCCCGCCGGCTAAATGTTAAAACGCACCGCGTTGTACTTTCTCCGCATTTTACTGCCCTCGGCCCTCTGCCTGCTGCCCACTATTCATGAGCCATTTTCTCGGTATCGACGTTGGGACATCTGGAACCAAGGCCCTCGTCATTGACGAGTCGGGCAAGATCCTCGCCTGCGCGATGGAAACCTACCCCTGTTATCACCCCAAGCCTGCCTGGAGCGAGCTGGATCCTAACGACTGGTGGCGCGCCACCGCGGCAGCCATTCAATCCGTCGTCAAAAAGGCCAAGCTCAAACCGGCCGACGTCACCGCGATCGGCCTCTCGGGTCAAATGCACGGGTCGGTCTTTCTCGATAAGCGGGACCGCGTAATTCGCCGTGCGCTGCTGTGGAATGATCAGCGGACTGCGGCCGAGTGTGCCGAAATCGAACAGCGCGCCGGCGGACGCCGCAAGCTGATCAAGATGGTGGCCAATCCGGCCCTGACCGGTTTTACTGCCCCGAAAATTTTATGGTTGCGCAACAAAGAGCCACGCAATTTTGAGAAGCTACGTAAAGTCTTGTTGCCCAAGGATGAAATTCGCCGCCGCCTGACCGGCGAGTACGCCACTGAGGTGAGCGACGCCAGCGGCACGCTCCTCTTGGACGTTGCCCGGCGTCGCTGGTCCGACGCGTTGCTTGCGAAGCTTGAACTGGATAGCGCACTATTGCCGCGCTGCTATGAATCGGAACAAGTCACCGGGCAGTTGACGCCGGCGGCGGCCCAGGAACTCGGCCTGTCGACCGACTGTCTCGTGGTCGGGGGCGCCGGGGATTGTGCCGCGGGCGCGGTCGGTAACGGCATCGTCTCGAAAGGTGTCGTGTCGACGTCGATTGGCACTTCGGGCGTGATGTTCGCCCATAGTGACACGGTCGAGATCGATCCGGAGGGACGCGTGCATACGTTTTGTCACGCGGTTAACGGCAAGTGGCACGTCATGGGGGTGACGCTTGCCGCGGGGGGCTCGCTGCAATGGTTCCAGAACGAGCTGTGCCAAACCAATGGCGATGGTGAAGACGCCCGGTCGGCCGGCGACTATGACATTCTCAATCGCGAGGCAGAAAGCGCACCAGCCGGCAGCGCCGGCTTGTTCTTCCTGCCCTATCTCTCCGGCGAACGCACGCCCCATGCCGACCCCGACGCCCGCGGCTGCTTCATCGGCTTGTCGCTGGCACACAAACGCGGACACTTGCTGCGATCGATCATGGAGGGAGTGACGTACTCGCTGCGTGATTGCCTGGAGATCATCCGCGGACTGGGCATTCCGGTTCGCGAGATTCGTGCCTCCGGAGGCGGCTC
>CAMFLN010000504.1 GCA_945957305.1 uncultured Planctomycetaceae bacterium
CCGCTCGGCGTGCCTTCTTCGAGCAACAGGAGCAGTCCTTGGCGGTCTATGCCCATCGCGGCGACCGCGTGGCCGAGGACCTGCGCCATGAAGTGACGCACGGTTACTTGCATGCCGCGTTCCCGTCGATTCCGCTGTGGCTCGACGAGGGATTGGCCGAATACTTCGAGACGCCGCGCGGCGATTCTGGTTTGAACCGCCCGCACCTGGAACTGTTGACGACACTCAGGACGCGTGACGGCTGGCAGCCGAACCTGAACCGTCTCGAGCAGTTCACCAACGCCTCGGACATGAAGCAAGCCGACTATGCCGAAAGCTGGGCCTGGGTCCACCTGATGCTGGAATCGATCCCGCAGCGCCGCGAGATGCTGCAGAACTTCTTGCGCACCATGCGTCGCGATGGCCCGCCTGAACCTCTGTCAGCGTACCTCGCCAACCCGCTGCCGCAGCCGAACCCGGTGCTTATCGAGCATTTGGATCAGCTGACGAAAAAGCAGCACGCGAGCCAAGCCGGTTCGTAGCACGCCGCGCCAACAGGCGATTGAAATGCTCTTCGTCATCGTGGACGTCGTCCGTTGTGGTGAAGTCGTGTATTCGTCTCCGGTCGGACTCTGTCGCGGTCGAGAGGCGTTTAGTACCGCAGTTCGACGCCGCCATTGAAGCCTTGGATCAGCAGGTTGCCGTCATTTAGGGTGAATTGCTGGGTAGTGCCGCCGCTCAATTCCGACGGATTGAGCGCCGTGTTGATCTGTTGGCCCGGCCGCGCGACGCGACTCCAATAGATCAGGTCGTAGCCGCCGACCAACCGCCAGCGTGGCGAGAGGTTGTAGCCGATCTTCAACTCCAGCTGCGGTACGACCGAAAAGGCCTGGTGGCCGTAGCTGCCGATGCTGGACGGATACGCATACAGGCCTGCCGGATAGGACACGGAGTTCGGGCACGAGTCGCCCGAGATTGTGGCGTGCTCCACTGTGCTGCCGAAGCCGAGACGCCCAATGGTTCCCAGTGTCCACCTGCGGCCGTAATGCTCCGCATACAGTCCGAAGTTGCCGCCGATGAAGTTGTTCGTGGTGCGGAAAGCATCGAACGTCCCTGCGCCGCCGCCGGCGGTCGTGGTACTCGCAATCGTGAGTTTCTCGTACAAGCCCAGGTAACGAAAACCGTACAATCCGCCAAAGCGATTGAACCCGCCATTAGCTGTGCGATAAGCGTGAAAGTCGCGCATCACATGCGCGCCGGCGCCGTTGAAGAAGCTCACATCGCGAATCGAAATACTCCCTTCCGAGGTGCCCGGATAAGCCAACAGGTAGGCATCCGCCGCGCTGGTCGCCAGGTTGAAAAAGGGCGCGGCCAGGATCGGGTCACCGGCCGAAGACTGGTTGAACGAAGTCTGTGAGCCTCCCAGGACAAACCATTCGGCTTCGAAGCGTGCCGATGAATTCAACCACATGCCCAAGGTGATCCGCGCGCCCGAGCGGCCCGAAGTGTTCGCTCCCGAATCGCCAAACAAAACGGACGTATTCGGTTGCCCCAACACGCCCGCCTCGGCGGGCGGAGTGCCGCTCGGGCTGGTTGTCACCAAAGGGGGCAGCGGATCGCCGCTGAGCCACCACATCAAGTATTCACCGCGCAGGTAGCAAGGGCATTTATTGCAGCCCCCTGGGGCGCAACTCGAACAATTGGCGCCGCCCCCGCAGGTCGGATCGTACCAATGGTCATAACGCTTCATGATCAAGGGAGCGGATTCGACAGCTGCGGCATTGCCATCTAAGCCGGCGCCGACCGCGGCGCCAGCATCTGAATTGGTTTGTGGCGCAGCTGCAGGCGCGGGAACGTAAGTCACGCTCGGTTGCTGTGCAACAAGGCTTGCGCCCGCGGTGGGCAGAATCGCGCCCACGGGAGTCTGTGTATGGAAATATGCGGGCATTACAGCCGGCTGCATCGCCGCAACGAATCGCTGCTGGGGCGCCGCAGCCGGGAACACTGAATTAGTCCGGATTTCGGCCGTTGATGGGACTCTCAACGGGGCAAGCGGATTAGCAACGGGTAAGGCTCCGACAGATTGCGGCGCAACGAGGGGCGCGACCATCGGCGCAAATTGTGCATTTGCCGCGCTCGGCGATCCCTGCCTCAAGCCCGGGGCAGGGGACGGTGCGCCCACCGTCGGCATTATCGCCGGCAGTTGAACGGGCGCCGACGGAAGCAACGGTTGCAACCGAGGCGTGCTTCCGGCGTCAGGAGCTCCCGGCACCTCGGCGCGAACGGCTCCGCACGCTACCAGAATTGTCACAATCGCAGCCCAGCACGGCTTGGACATAGCAGGTCCTTGGATGGGTCGTCGTAGACTCGCAGCTTCGCACAATGGTCCGCGCTATCGCCGGTCCGCTTGCGGGATCAGATCGGCGACCTGCTTTCGGACAGCCCATGCGACGGAGATTTCGATCTGCCTGTCGAGTAAGAACTTTTTGCAGAATGAGCGGCGCACGTGGCATAATGCTTCCTTCAGGCACTATCGGCACATTCGCCATAACCCCTACAGCTGGGCCTGCGCGTTTGCTTCCCAAGCGATTGCAAAGCAATTGCTTACGCTCATTCCGAGTCACGAGGCAAAACCGACTTGCGACGAATAGTCGCGCGGCAAATCTTGCCCAGCCGGCAAAGTCGACGCTTGAGGGGCGGAACGCCAGCTAGCGATGCGGCGGTGCAGGGAACGGCCACGCTGATGGCCGAACAGCCGTCGGATGTGCTCAGCTGCTCCGCCGAAAGGTGATATCAGCCGCGGGCTCGGCTGCCGTTGCCGGAGCAGGTGCGGCGGGGTGGCCACCCTCTTTGCGGTAAGCGATGCCCTGATCAACTTCGTGAAAGCCCAACTTGCGATAGAGCGCTTGGGCCGCCGCATTGCCGGCCATGGTTTGCACTTCGACGAGCGCGATCCCCTGTGCCCCCAATCGTCGGAATGCATCGCCCAACAAAAACGTCGCCAGACCACTGCGTCGCCGCGTGGGATGCACCTGCAAATCGTACAAGCCTGCGGACTGCACGCCCCAACTGGTGGCGAACGATTCGAGGAGCCAGAACCGCGCCATAGCGGCCGGTTGCGTTTCGTCGCGCTCGCGCAGCTCGAACGAGATGATATGGAATTGACCTAGTGCGCACGCTTCCCACCAATCGCGTGGCGGAGCGTCCGGCACCTCGGCGATGACAGAAGTACGGCGGATCTGCATCTGCACCCGGTCGACCGGCGCGCGGAACCCAGACAATTCACGGTGCAAAACGACTACGCGATCGATGTCCCGGTAATGGGCCGCGCGAAAGAGTGCGTTCGCGAATTCATCGCCCGCCAAGACGCCGGGGAGCTCACTGCCACCGTAGAGGCCGAGATAAAACGGATCGAGCGGCCGTATGGCGCCGCCGTACAGCACTTGGGCCCCGCGCGATTGCAGGTAGCGCTCGCTGTGCGTCAATAGGTCAGCACCCACCGGCGAAGAATGATATTCCGGGCGTACCAGCAACATCGCCGTGACACCAAAACGATGCTCGACGCCGCCCCCTTTATCCGTCGAGCCAAATCCGGCGTGCGCGAACCCGATCGCCCGATTATCGTCCAGGGCCACGATCAGGCCCTGGTTCTCGAAATAGGGCTTGGAGAGCACGATTTGCTCGAACAATTCGACCGAGGCCGGCTGCGCCAGTCCGCGCTGACGTGGCTGGGCGCGCCAGACGTCGATTAAAAGCGGTACGTCGCTGTTGCGAAATGCTCGGTAGACAATCAACGTTGCTCACTCGATTAGGCCGAACCCGAAACGATCCCCGGCTTAACAGTTCCCCACATCGCGTCCTGCGCGCGGCCGCGGATCACCGAATGACCCGCGCCGGCGCTAGTTAGCGCCTTCGATTTCGATCAATACCGCGTCCCCCTCGATTCGCGTGGGATAGTTCGGCTGGCGGATGGTCGGACTGAGCTGATGTTGCCCGGTGCGCACGTCGAATTGCCAGCCATGCCACGGGCAAGTAAC
>CAMFLN010000505.1 GCA_945957305.1 uncultured Planctomycetaceae bacterium
TCACTGCGTATTGTTACATGGGGACCTGCTCTGGCCCCTACATTTCACGACCAGCGGGCGTACTAGCATGTTCCCTTCCCGCTAGCCCGCTCGATGGATCATATTTCCTAGTCGTCAGCAGTTGCTGAGTCGTCCACGCAGAGGTGGAGCATGGCTGGTTCAATTCTTGCCGGCGCCTGGCAAGGGCGGCAGTTCATCGCCGGACGCTGGCACGCCGCGTCGGGCGAGGTTTTCGAAAACATCAATCCGGCGCAGACCGAGCAGGTGCTGGGCCTGTATCCGCGCGGCACGGCCGACGATGTCGATGCCGCCGTGGCCGCGGCGCGGCGCTCGTTCGACGCCTGGCGCCGGACCAGTCGCATCCGTCGCGGCGAGTTGTTCATGAACCTGGCGAATTTGATTCGCCGCGATACAGACCAGCTGGCTGAAGTTCTGGCGCGCGAAAACGGCAAGGTGCTGAACGAGGCGCGGGCTGAAATCATCGAAGGCCTGCATATGGTCGAGTATGTGTTCGGCACGGCCCGCCAACCCGTCGGCCAAGTCGTGGAATCCGAGATCGCCGGCAAGGATCTTTACGTCCGCCGTAAGCCACGTGGCGTCGTGGCGGTCATCACCCCGTGGAACTTTCCTTTCGCCGTACCCCTGTGGATGCTTGGCCCCAGTCTGCTGGAAGGAAACACCACGGTCTTCAAGCCGTCTGAGGAAACGCCCGAGATCGGCCAGCGGCTGGTGCAACTTTTTGAAGAAGCCGGCTTCCCCCCGGGCACCATCAACCTGGTACACGGCACCGGCGAGGTCGCCGGAGATGCGCTCGCGCGGCATGCGGACGTCGACGTCGTGGCCTTTACGGGCAGTTACGAGGTCGGGGCACACATTCGCCAGTTGGCCGCGGCGGCCGACCACAAGACTTGCGCCCTGGAACTGGGCTCGAAAAGCGCGGTTATTGTATGCCAGGACGCCGACCTGCGGCTGGCGGTCAATGCGGCATTGCTCAGCGCCTTCAAAACCACCGGACAGCGCTGCGTGTCGGCCGGGCGCGTGCTGGTGCACCGCAAGCTGCTCGACCAGTTTGCCCGGGAGTTTGTCGACCAAACGCAACGATTGAAATTCGGCGATCCCTTCGACCCGACGGTCTTCGCCGGGCCGATGATCAACGGCTCCGGTGTCGACAAAGTGCTGAGCTACAACGAACTCGCGCGCCAGGAACAGGCACAGGTGTTGCTCGACGGAGGTCGCCTCACCGGCCCTGAGCATGCCCAAGGGTGGTTCCTCGGCCCGTTTGTCTATGTCCAGGAACATCGTCCGGCCGTGCGCACCATTCGCGAAGAGGTCTTTGGCCCGCATGTGGCGATTGTCCCCTTCGATAGTGACGAGCAAGCCGTCGAGATCTACAACGATACCCCCTACGGGCTGTCGATGGCCGTGATCACCGAGGACTATCGGCGCTGGCGGCTCTATCGAGACGAATGCGACTACGGCATGGGCTATGTCAACCTCCCCTGCATCGGGGCCGAGGTGCATCTGCCTTTTGGTGGCGTGAAACGCAGCGGCAATGGGCAGCCCTCGGCCGCGGCGCTGGTCGACGCGGTGACTCACAAGACTGCCTTCACCGTCAATTACGACCGCAAGATCATCATGGCCCAAGGAATGAGCGCCGAGACCAGCGACAACACGAAGAAGTCAGCGCGAAACAACGAACCTCATTGAATTCATGCGGGCGGCGCCAGGAAGCACTCCACGCGGTCGCCCGCGACAGGACGGTGCACCATGCGTACAACAAGCGCCCCGATATTTGACGTCACAGTTCCGGTGCTGACTACGGCGCTACCAGGTCCTAAGGCAGCCGCCTGGATCGCACGCGACGACCAGGTGCTTTCGCCGTCGTACACACGCGCGTATCCCTTGGTCGCGGCGCGCGGCGCAGGTTGCACGATCGAGGACGTCGACGGCAACCTGTTTCTCGATTTTACGGCCGGCATCGCCGTCACGGCGACGGGGCACGCGCATCCGGACGTCGTGGCCGCGATCGTCGATCAGGCGCAAAAATTGATTCACATGTCGGGCACCGATTTCTACTACACGCCCGAGATCGAGTTGGCCGAGCGCCTGGCGCGCCTCGCGCCGGGCACACACCCCAAGCGTGTGTTCTTTACCAACAGCGGCGCCGAATCCGTTGAAGCGGCGCTGAAGCTGGCACGCTACCACACCGGCCGGCAACGCGTGATCTCGTGCTTCGGCGCCTTTCATGGCCGAACTTACGGCGCGATGTCGCTCGGTGGATCCAAATCGATTCATCAGCGGGGTTTTGGTCCACTGGTGCCGGGAATTCATCGGATTCCCTTCAATTGCGACCTGGAATTCTTGGAAGAACAATTCCATACCGTTTGCCCGGCGGACGAAGTCGCGGCGATCTTCGTCGAACCAATCCAAGGCGAAGGAGGCTATCGACTTCCCAGCCCACATTTTCTGCCGATGCTCCGCAAGGTTTGCGACCGTCACGGCATCCTGCTGGTCGCCGATGAAGTGCAGTCCGGGATGGGGCGCACCGGGAGAATGTTCGCCAGCGAGCATTTTGGCGTCACGCCCGATATCGTTTGCCTGGCGAAGGGGTTGGCCAGCGGCATGCCCTTGGGGGCAATCGTGGCGCGGGCCGACATTATGAATTGGCCGCCGGGGAGCCACGCGTCGACTTTCGGCGGGAATCCGATCTGCTGCCGCGCGGCGCTGGCAACAATCGACTTGCTGCAGCACGAGTATCTGGCCAATGCGCAAGAGCGCGGCGAGCAGTTGCTGGCCGGACTGGCGCGCTTGGCGAAGGGAAACGCCGCCTTAACCCAACCGCGCGGACTGGGTCTGATGGTCGCCATCGACGTCACGACCGATGGCGCGCTCGACCCGCAGCGTCGCGACGCAATCATCGAAGCCGCGTTTCACCGTGGCCTGCTGCTCTTGGGCTGCGGCAAGGCCGGCGTGCGCTTCTGCCCCGGGCTGTGCGTCACCAGCGAGCAAGTCGATTCGGCCCTGGCGATTTTCGCCGAGTCTTGCCGCGACGCGATTGCGCGTGAATAGTCGGCTGCGGGCAGTCAATACGCAGCGGCGCGAAGCCAACATCGTGCGAGAAAAACGCCCGACCGTGTCAGTGCGTGTGCTCCGCAGGAGCCATCGAGCGCAGAGTACAAACTACAGCAAGCTCTCCAGCAACAAACGCATCTTGCGCATTTCGGCCATGTGATCGACACCCGACTCGGGCATGTCGATGATGTTGACGCACAGCGCGCGGTTGTAGCGGTACTTGCCCAGCTGCGTGACCAGACGTCCGTATTCCACTTCTCCCTGTCCGACGCGCACTTGCAGCTTGTCCTTCGTCGTATCGCGCAGCTGCAGGTGAATGACGTACTTCGAGATCTGGTCGTAATTGGCTCCTTTGTTGGGGCCAAAAACGAAATGGCTGGGATCGAGCGTGATGCCCAGGCCCTTGACGTTGTCGCACAACACGATGGCGGTGTTGGGGTCCTGGCTCATGCGGCCGGTTTCGGTTTTCAGCCCGACTTGCACGCCGTCGAGCGAGCCGATGCGCACCAGCTCGCGCAGCCGCTCGATTTCAGCGTTGAAGGGTGTGCCGATCTCGCCCGAAGGGACGGTAACTGCGACCACCTTCGTGGCCTTGGCCAATTTACAGCAGGCGGCGAATTGCTCGTAGTACAGGTCCCCCTCGGCGTCGATATCGACGATATACGCCACGGGAGTCAGGCGCTGTGTCTCGCGGCAGGCTTGCACGGCCTCTTCAAGATTTTGATGGACCTGCGACGGCTTCAACTGGTTGCCGCGTTCGCGGATCGCGATCTCGACGCGGTTGTATTCCAAGTCCACCAATCGCTCGAGAGCCGTTTCCAGGGGCAAATCCGGAAAACATTCGGTCGACGCAGCAACAAACACCAGGGCACTCCTTTGTCAAATGATGCCTGTCCAAGTGATGCCGCACAGGTGCGGCGGCGATTCTTGCCCACGTATGGGC
>CAMFLN010000506.1 GCA_945957305.1 uncultured Planctomycetaceae bacterium
ACAGGAGAATGCCCAGAATTGGCTCTACACGCTGACGCCGCCCAATGGCAAGTGGGCCCTCCCCGAGTTCGACGACCGCAACTGGACGGATGCACCCGGCGGATTCGGCACCAAGGAGACTCCCGGCGCCGTCGTGGGCACGGTCTGGAACACCTCGGACATCTGGCTGCGCCGACGTTTCACGCTCGATGACGCCGACAGTGAGAACATCTATCTGCGCCTGCATCATGACGAAGATGCCGATGTCTATCTCAACGGCGTGTTGGCCGCCAAGGCCAGCGGCTATTCGACGGACTATCAATTGATTTCAATTTCGCCACGTGCGCGGGCGGCGCTGCGCAATGGCGAAAACATCCTGGCTGTGCATTGCAAACAAACCGGCGGGGGGCAGTACATCGACGTCGGACTGGTCGAAATCACCGAAGCCTTGGTGTCTGAATAACGCGTCAGCCACGGGGCCGTTCGTAACGGGCACGGATTCGTAGCCAGGAATAGGTAGCAGGGAGGCTGGGTGCCATGGTCCACACTCGCGTGGCCATGCTCGAAGACCGCGTGGAGATGCTCGAAGACACAAATGCCAGTCTGGTTGGTCGTGCTCGACTCGTGCCCACGGCAAGCGTGGGCATGGCACCCGACGTGGGCCATCGCACCCGGCGGCACCCTGACTCTTGCGACGCCACTGGCTTAGCCCGTTTGTGGCTAATTGGTGACCTGTCGAGGATCCCAAATCGTGGCTGCAATGTAGCGGTCTGATTTCGGTTGGTCGTGATAGTAGTAGATGGTGACAACACGACCGTCGGGGCGTTCGACGCTGCGCGGATAACCGACGTCCCGTCCACCGCCATCGTTGCGGAGGACGACTTCCGAACCCCAAGTTCTGCCTCCGTCGCGGCTCAGCACGGCGCGCATGCCGAAGGGCTTCTTGCGGTAGCCGTACGTCAGGCACAGCCGTCCATCCTGTAGACGGAGCATGCTGCCCGGATTCCCTTCGCCAGTATCAGGAACTGCAATCCCCGCCGGTTGCCAACTACCGCCGTCATCGAGCGAGCGGTAGAGGTCGATCCACTTTTTGTCCCCCTCGTGGTGTCGTAGCGCTGTCAGTAACTCGGCCGGTCCCAACCGCACCGTGGTGGGCATGATCGAAAAGCCCTTGGGCTCGGGCCCGACCCAGGAAATGAACTTCCAGTTTTTTCCGCCGTCGGTCGTGCGGGCACAAAGCACGCGCCCCTCTTCATGGTCCGCCTTTGCAGCGGTGAGAAAAAGGTGGCAGTCGTGCGGTCCGTTGACGATGTAATCGGTGCGTGCCGCGATTTGAATCTCAGGATGACCGAGTAGCGCCAAGCGATAGGGGCCCTGCCAGTTGTGGCCGCGGTCGAGCGAATAGTAAAACCGCGAAGGGCCGATGTCGGCATCGGTCATGCGCAGCGTCATGGCGAAATCAGGATGCTTGAAATTGATGTCGCCCGGGCAGTCCTGCCACGGCTTCTCGACCAATCCCGGTGGCGTTACACCGTGCAGTGCCTTGCCGACGGGAATCAGCGCCCCCTGTGCGGCAGGATTCTCAATCTTCCACGTGCGGCCCCCGTTAAGGCTGCGTGCGAGCAGATGCTCCTCGGGCTTGCCGTGATCGATGTTATGCCGCTCGGTACCGAGATCCTGGTAATAGCCCGCCCCGAATCCGACCAGGATTTCATCTCCCCAGGACCAGATCCCATGATTGGCCGGCCAGCCGCCGAACCGTCCTGGCACGCGATAGACGTCGACGTTTTCGACCTCGATCGCCTGCGCGGTTGCTGCGGCACAGACGGCCATCGAAAGTAAAAGCAAGCCCGCGCGGGCCACTCTCCCTGCGATCATAAACCGACTTTCCCGCCTGGATTTCCGTGGTTTAGTCATTTCGCCGAATCGCGGAGAACCTTGTGGCAGTTGACGCAGCTCAGCGTCATCTGGGTAAAGGCGAGGGCCGTTCCGTCGATGTTCTTCTTCTCGGCCTCGCGAATCAACTGTTTGGTCGAAGCCTGAAAGATCGACAATTGCGCCCGATATTCATCGGCATGGGTTCGCCGGCTGAGCTTTTCGAGGACCGACATGTTGCGCATGCTGTCGGCACTTTTGATAATGGCGTCAAAATCCGCGAGCGCCAGGCCCTTCAAAATGTGTTCCGAGAACTCCAGCTTTTTCTTCATCCAATACGATTGCTGATCCTGGTCGTCGTCCCCGACCGCGGGCAATGCGATCACAGCGACCAGTAGGGCCCCGAATGCCAATTTTGCCGACTTCATGCGACCTCCTTGTAGATGCGTCTAGTAGGCGTGCGTCCTGAGTGCATCAAGCACATCAGTCCCTCAATAGGTGGCCCTTAGAATGACGGTTCATAGGCATTCTGGTCAAGCGTCCCGGCTGGAGCGCGGACCTAAAAGTGTGCGATTTCGGGCAAGTTGCCCCTGGTTTCGCCCCGGGTACTGACCGCTGGAGAAATCGTACGGCTGCTGCTGATCCGATTTAGGGTTGCAAGTGGACGACGGTCCGCCCGTCGTCGCATAAAGAGGGCCGGAGCTCGATCGCGATTTTTTCGTCCGCGGTGACGCCGATCGTTTGCCCGTTTTCGAGTGTGACGTCATTCTCGAGCACGTAATGGGCAAAGCCGTGCAACCGCTCGACCACTTCCAGCGGAGCCCAATGACACGCGGAGATTTCCAATTCCATGTGCTCAAACGCGGCCAGGCCGGTCGTGAACCCATAGAGACTGCCGTCGTCATTACGTCCTACTTGGACTCCGACCCACAGCGGGACGGGGAGACTATGGCGACTCATGGTCGCCGCCAGCGCACGAAAATCAGCCGGCGCATGGACCAGCCCAGCGACCGGCCAGTAGACGGCGATCGCATCGGGCGTCGCCGCCAACGCAGCCACGATACGTGTCAATGCCATCCACATCGCCAGCGGTTCCGGCTGCTTGCCGAAGAGTGTGACCAGCAGGTGCGCTTGTTGCTTCTGCAGTTGAAGCCCGGCTTCAGGCCAGTACAGCGAAGACGTCTCGACGGGGCCTGCGAGGTCAGCCCAAGGAATCGGCCGCGGTACCAATCCGATCGCCACGTCGTACGTGCCGAGCTGCAGAGTCAGCGCCTTGCCGTTGAATTCGACGTTTCGAGGGGCTTCGTCCGCGGAGTCATTCAGCGCGAACGCCTGGCGCACTTCCTCGACCGACGGGAGGCGCTCCTTTGCCAGGGCTACCATACTTAAGACCAGGGCCATGTGTGTTTATTTTTTCCTTGAGGGTCACTTTCGTCGCGCCAGCGGCCCAAAGTGATTAATACCATTTGTGCTTGTCAACGACGTTCAGCAGTGATTTGCCTGACGCAAAGCGGCGCATGTTGTCGAGCAGCACGCATAAATGCCGCTCGGCGATTTGTGGCGCCATGCCGGCCACGTGCGGTGTGATGATCACATTGTCCATTTGCCACAGGGGGTGTTCTGCAGGCAGCGGCTCGGTTTCGCAGACGTCGAGCGCCGCGCCGGCAATCACGCCCTCTTGCAGCGCCGCGGTGAGATCCGCCAACCGCACGATGGCGCCGCGGCCGATGTTGATCAAATAAGCGCTCGAGCGCATCTGCGCGAACTGCTCGCGTCCAAACCATCCGGCCGTTTCCGGTGTATGGGGTGCGGCAATCACCACATAATCGCTGGCCGCGAGCAGTTCGTGCAACTGACGCACCGGCCAGACGGCGCGCATTCCCGGCAGTGGCGTCGTGACCAGCGGATCGACGGCGATCACATCCATGTGACACGCCAGCCCGCGCCGGGCGATCTCGGCGCCGATGCCCCCCAGTCCGACGACTCCCAGCGTCGCGCCGGTCAGTTGGCGATGCGCACGATCGATCGGAGTTTGCTTGCCGGCGCCGTATTGGAACTCGACCCGTGACGATTCGTCACCAATCGGCGCCCACTGTCCCGATTTTTGCCGCCGAATGTACAGGTGCAGATTCCTGGCGAAGCAGGTGATGTAGCCCAATAC
>CAMFLN010000507.1 GCA_945957305.1 uncultured Planctomycetaceae bacterium
TCCCTGTCGCGATGACATACTTTTGGCATAGGCGTTGCACGGTGGTTTTGCGAAGGCTCTGACGTAAAATTGGTAAGTGGCAACCTGGGCCTGGAAATCGTACTCGACGGAAAGGGTCCTATGAAAACGCCGGAAAGTGATCAGCAGATCCGTGTCGGTGTGTATTCGACGGTCCGCGACGCTGACCGAGCGGTCCACGGGCTATTGAATCTTGGGTTCACCAAGGAACACATCACAGTCATTTGTTCTGAAGAGTGGAAAGCGGCACACTTCCGCGAATATCACCACGAGGATCCTGCGGGTGCACATACGCCCGCGGCAGTCGCCGTCGGGGGCGCGATCGGCGCCGTCCTTGGCGGGATGACGGCGGTGATCGGCACCGTGGCGACCGGCGGCATCGGCCTGTTGGCGGCCGGAGGGGCTTCGGCTTGGGCCGGGGGTATCGTCGGCGGCCTGATCGCCGCCATGATGACCCGCGGGGTCGAGCGAGAATTGGCCGATTACTACGACCAGGCCGTCGTGCGCGGCAAGATTCTCGTCGCCGCCGAAGACCGTACGCCGCGCGGCGCCGAAACCCTGCCCGCCGCGGCCCGCGTCCTGGAAGAAGCCGGGGCCGAAGCCCTGCCGCTGCGCGAAAGCTGAGTGACTCGCCGCTGTCTTGCCGCGGCCGCGCTGGGGGAGCGGGTGCATCTGCACGCCGCTCGTTCATCTGCTAAACTTGGACCGCCCGGGGATCTTGCTCGGGCGGGTTTCTTGTCCCAGTGCGGAGTTAGCTCGATGAAAAGTCTCGACTTCCTGTTCCAAATCGCTGCCATCGCGTTGACTGCTCTTTGCTGGGGCGCCTACGGACCCGTCCTGCATCGCGGCCAGACCGCGATGGAAGGAAGCCGATTGCGACCACTGCTGTGCGTGGGCATGGCCTACTTTGTCATCGCCGTCGTAGTTCCCACGATCTGGCTGTACACACGCGGCGAAAAAGGGGACTGGACCCTCAGCGGCGCACTCTGGAGCGCGGGGGGTGGTGTGGCGGGCGCCGTCGGGGCGCTGGGCATCATCTTGGCCTTTGCTTTCGGCGGCAAACCGACGTACGTCATGCCGCTGGTTTTTGGCTGTGCCCCGGTCATCAATGCTTTCTTGACCATTTACATGGCAGGAAGCTGGAAAGATGTCAGCCCGCTCTTCTTGGCAGGCCTGGTCATCGTTGCGATGGGGGCCGTGATGGTGCTGACCTTTGCCCCCAAAGGGCACGCCGCCCCGCCAGGGAGCGCGGGTCATGCGCCGACAGCGAGTGTCGAGTCGGCCGAAGCGCATTAGCACGTTTGATACATTTGCCGGGAGTTACAAGCGGTCCCGGCCAGGGCGGGCGGATGCGGTGGGCTAGCAGGGCCCGATCGAGCTGCCGCTGCGACTTGCTAAGCGTGGTTCGAGACGGGGATTTGTGCCTGTTCGTCGCACTCTGCGTCGTCGCTTCCTCCAATGCGCATCAATTGGAGTAATGGTCCTGCCATGAAGGTAGTGACTAGCGCCATGAGGACCATCATGGCAAAAATGCGCGGCGAGAGGATCCCCATGTCGTAGCCGATGTTCAAGACGATCAACTCCATCAGCCCCCGGGTGTTCATCAACACGCCGATCGCCAGCGAGTCTTTCCAGCTGATGCCCGTCCAGCGAGCCGCCAGGGCGCTGCCGCCGAATTTTCCGGCGACCGCGACGAGGATGACGATCAGGCAGAGCGACCAACTCTGCAGATCCGCCAGTAAGCCGATCTGTGTACGCAATCCTGTGAAGGCAAAAAACAGCGGTAGCAGCAAAACGGTGGTAAAAGTCTCCAAACGCTCTCGCAAAAACGAGCGCAGCGCAGCACTGGCCGGCATCACTGCACCGGCCAGAAAAGCGCCGAATAACGCGTGGATGCCGATGATCTCGGTAAAGAGCGCGGAAGTCAAAGCGAAAACAAGGACGCTCGCCACCAGGCCTTTACTAGCAGTTTCCTGTCGATACTCGCTGTTCATAAAGCGCGCCGCTCGCGGCCGGATGACCAGCAGCATCAGCGCAATGAACGCGATGGTCAGGGCAACCGTCAACATTGCGCTAGCGATTCCGCTGGCGCTAGCGATCGCCACGACCACAGCGAGCAGACACCAGGCCGTAACATCGTCGACGGCAGCACAGGCGATCGTGGTGCTGCCCAGGAACGTGCCCATCAGTCGCCGCTCGTCGAGAATTCGCGCCAGCACCGGAAAGGCGGTGATGCTCATGGCAGTGCCAAGAAACAAGGCAAACGGCGTGAAGCCGATGTTCGCCGGAGCAACGGCCGTATAGATAAACAGGCACAAACCTGCGCCGAGAAAGAACGGCACAACAATACTGGCATGACTCACGAGAATAGCGGCATGCGCTTTCTGCCGCAGTCGTCCCAAGTCGAGGTCGATGCCGACGAGAAACATGTACAGCACGACTCCGACCTGGCTGAACAAGCGCAAGGCAGGCATCGATGTCGCAGGGAACAGAAACGTCTGCGTGGCGGGCCATACCATTCCCAGTAACGACGGTCCCAGCAGGATGCCCGCCACCATTTCGCCAATGACCGACGGTTGTCCTATCTGGCGAAAAAGCGACCCCATGATGCGCGTCGCGCCGACGATGACAATCAGTTGCATCAGCAGCAAGGACAACGGGTGGTGCAGATTTTCGACAAATAGTCGAAAAGCGCTCTCCGTGTCTGTCTCGGCTTCTGGTGGAACCGAAACGCCGGCTGCCGTAGCGTTGGCGCGGACGACCGGCTCGGCCTGTCCCGGAGGAAGGCTCGCTCCGAAGTGCAGGATCAGCAGCACCGCGCTGACGAACAGCCCCACGATCGTGATGTAGAAGGCGATGTTCTTTACCATGGCTTTCCGCAACGATGCGGACCCAAGCCGGATGTCAGCGGCAGCGCCAGCGCCAACAAACTCCACAGCATGGACATACTCATCAACGACTGTCGGTCCGTTGCGTTAAGCTGCCACTTATCGCAACTCGCCCGCCGGAAGATAGAGTTCGTTGACTTTATCGGGTGCTTCCTCCGGCTCGGTGCCGGCGTCCCAAGCCGGTACCGCGGTTTTCTCCGGGGGATATAGCGATTCCAAAGGCCCCCACACTTCGTCCACTTTATCGTCGAAGAGGTCCCCAATCAGCAGGTCGGTCACTTTTCCGCGCAGCTGGGGGTATTCCTTGATGAAGCCACCGAAGCTGAAACCGTCATAATACTCGCAGACCAATCGCCGCATCCGGTCGACCCCCTTGTTGAACAGTTCCCCCCAATTCCCCAGCTGAGCGGCGGAAGTGTCGTTCTTGGCCAGGCCGTCGGCAATGGCGTCGCCGGCCAATTCTCCGGATTTCAGCGCCAGGAGGACCCCCGAAGAATACAGGGGGTCGAGAAACCCAAACGCATCGCCGACCAGGACCCAACCGTCGCCGGCCACCTGTTTTGAACGGTAGGAATAGTCCTTGGTCCCGAAATATCCGGTGATTCGCTCGGCCCCGGCGATCCGCCGCGCGACCGCGGGACAGGCGGCCACTTCTTCTTCATAGACTTGTTCATGGCTGCCACGCCCCTTGAAGAGGTAATCGAAGGGGCCCACCACTCCCACGCTGATCGTGTTGTCATGCTGCGGAATGTACCACCACCAGCCTTGCCGGTTCGTCGTTTGGATAACGACGGTCGCTCCCTCGTCGCGTCCGGTATCGCGGTAGGCGCCGCGCCAGTAGCTCCATATGGCCCCCTTGTTCAACACGGGATCCCACAACCGCAGCTTGAAGCGGTTCTGCAGCATCGTGCTCTGACCGCTTGCATCCACAACGACCCGGGCCCGCACCGTGTGCTCGCGCCCTTGCTCGTCCCAGGCGCGGACACCAACGGCCTTGTCCCCCTCGAACAGAATTTCCTGCACGCGCCCCGGCTGCACGACTTTGACGCCGTGTTCGCGGGCGTTGTCGAGCATCATGGCGTCAAACTCGCTGCGAATCACCTGC